>CAZFMU010000105.1:0-3086 GCA_964520165.1 uncultured Salinarchaeum sp.
CCTGCGGGACGACGGCGGTCAGCCGACCGTCACCATCGCCCACGTAGACGGCCGATCCGACGGCCGGGGGCGAAAGCTCAGCCGTTGCCACTGATGCGTCCCAGAGGTCGGTCCCACTTGACGCGTCAATCCCAAGAAGACGGCCGGTATCGGTGCTCACGAGCACCTCTCCGGGCGTTGGACACAACGCCGGCTGTGACCGATCGGCCGGGAGGGGGCGTTGCCAGCGAACGTCACCGTCAACGATGGCGACAAGCGTGTCGGGGGCCGGGGTGACGTAGAACCCTGAAGATCGAGGGGTGATGATCCCCGTTTTGACCGTGGGTGTGTCAAGTGTGGCTCGCCAGTGGGCCGTGCCGTCATCGGTATCAAGCGCGTGTACGCGTCCGTCCGCGGTGAGAACGCCGACGCGGTCGGTCTGGACGGCAGGGGGTGTAACGATGGATGATGGAAGCGACACCGTCCACTGATCGGTTCCGGTCTGGGTGTCAACTCCACGAATTGTGCCGTTTGCTGAGGCGGCGACGAGGGTGTCGGTATCGGATCCTACTGTCAGCGAGGAGGCTATGAACGGCCGTTCCCAGCGAACGGTCAGACCGCGAAGTGAGACCGCTCTGAGCGTTTCGTTCGTGAGGAAGTAGACGGTGTCGTCACTGGTCGTGACATACGCGGGAGGAGAGGGCCCGAACGAGACAGTATGGTTGCCGGCACCGGTTGCGGCGGTAAAGGAGTGAATCGTTCCCGTCGTATCGACAACCCGGACCGTGCCATCGATAAGTACGGGGGGAGCGGTTGCGGAAGCCGGGAGCGATCGCGACCAGTGTGGCTGTCCGGTATGGGCGTCAAGCGCGACAAGGGAACGGCGGGTGGTGACGTACACCCGGTCGTCACCAACGACCGGTGTCCCGAGAGGGGGGTTCTCAAGTGCGGTCGTCCAGGCGTGCTCAACGGAAGGTTCATCAGCGGACGCTACCCCGACGCCACCGACAACAAAGAGGAGCCCGACAATCAGACAGGCGACTGTCCGACACCAGCGGTTGACGGTCATCGGTCACCCCCAGTGGACCTCCGTCGGGGAACCGGGACACAGAGAGAGGGGCGTCCTCATGCGATGGCGTTTGCAATCGCTGGTGCCACGGAGACGGTACTTGCAGGATGTTCAAGCGTATCAGTAGCGTATAGCGTGTCTGCGCCCGCCCGGATGAGTTTGAGATAGGCGTTTCCGGCAAGCACCGGATGGATACAGGTAACAAGGACGCGATTGCAGCCTTGGTCGTAGAGCGTTTCGATGGTCTCACTCATCGTCGACCCCGTGGCAATGATGTCATCAACAACCACGACATCGCGCCCCTCGGCATCGAGTTCGGACGGCGAGAGCGCGATGTCCTGTCCGGAGTGACGGGTCTTCTCGAAGGCGTCAACGGTTCCGCGCCCATACGCATCACGGACGGCCGAAGCCAAGTCGGCAGCACCGGCATCCGGGGCAAGGAAGATCGGATCAGCGAGGTCCGTGGGAAGCGGGGTGGCCAGTCGCGCGCTAGCATCAACGATACGTGCCGGCGGATCGAAAAACGAACCGACATTCGACTCGTGTGGGTTGACGGTCACGACGCGATCGGTACCGGTGTCAATCGCCTGTGCAACCGCCCGAATGCTGACCGGTTCGCCCGGGGCAAAGGCCTCGTCCTGTCGGGCGTAACCCAGGTAAGGGATGACCGTCGTCACTGTGTCGACGCCGGACTCTCTGACGGCGTCCTGCAGCTGGAGAAGTTCGATGTGTGCACGCGAGGATACCGTCGAGGCAACGATAATTGCCCGGTCGGTGTCGGCGGTCCCAACCGTGACGTGCAGTTCCCCGTCCGGAAATCGATCGTACTCGACGGCGGCGAGGGACTCGTCAAGCGTCGCGGCGAGTCGCGCGGCCAGCACCTGCGAGTCGGACCCGCTGACAATCATATCGGAGCCTACAGAGGAACCGGTACATGAGTGTTCGGTCTCAGCACCTCGTCAAAACGGCTATGAGGAGTGGCCACCCACCCACAGTATGGACATATTCGGATCCAGCGGGGTCCGCGGGGTGGTCAACGACGAGATAACCCCAACATTTGCCCTCCAGGTGGCACAGGCGGCCGGGACCGTCTGGTCGGCATCGCGGGTGGCTGTCGCCCGAGACACCCGGACGTCGGGACGGATGCTTGCTGATGCCGTGAGCAGTGGGCTGGGGAGTGTCGGGGTCGACGTCGATCGACTTGGAGTGGTCCCGACGCCGGCGGCACACCACCATGCCGCTGCCAACGGTATGCCGGCCGTAATCGTGACGGCATCGCACAATCCGCCGGAGTTCAACGGAATCAAGCTCGTCGGCACTGACGGTGTTGGACTCGACATCGAGACGCTAGAGCAGATTGAAACGGCGGTGATCGATGGGCCAACACCGACCGCTGCGTGGGATGCCGTCGGGACCCAACGGTCGATCCAGGACCGTCGCGAGGCGTATATCAAGAGTGTCCTCGAAGCAGTTGATCGGACGGCGATTCAGGCCGCAGAGTTGACAATCGCACTCGACCCGGCACATGGGGCTGGGTGTTTCACGACCCCACCACTGCTCCGACGACTCGGCTGTGAGGTGCACACGGTGAACGCGGACGCTAACGGACGCTTCCCCGGGCGTGATCCCGAGCCGGTACCGGAGCATCTCAAGGACCTGTGCCGGCTTGTCCAAGCCGTCGACGCGGATCTCGGAATCGCCCACGACGGTGACGCGGATCGTGCGGTATTCATTGATGAGACCGGCTCGCCGATCGATGGTAGTGCGTCACTTGCCGCATTGGCAGCCGAGGAGCTCACCGATGGCGACACGATGGTATCAGCGGTCAACGTATCACAGCGCGTCGTTGACGCGGTAGAAGGGGTTGGGGCAACCCTTGAGTTGACGCCCATCGGGGCGACCTACCTGGCCGAGCGCATTACCGATCTTCGGGCCGGCGATACAGCGGTCCCGATCGCCGGCGAGGGCAATGGTGGGATTATATTTCCGCCGTTTCGAACTGCCCGTGACGGGGCATACACCGCCGCCCGGTTCCTCG
>CAZFMU010000105.1:3186-6533 GCA_964520165.1 uncultured Salinarchaeum sp.
TTTCCGCCGTTTCGAACTGCCCGTGACGGGGCATACACCGCCGCCCGGTTCCTCGAACTCATCGCCGACCGGCCGGCGAGTGCGGTTGTCGCCCCGTACACCGGATATCACATGGTACGAGAGAATATCGCCTACGAGGACACCACCCATCGCGATCGGCTCCTCGAACGGGCACAGACGTGGGCACGGGAGCACTCAGGAACCCTCGACACCCGCGATGGCTATCGGATCGACACCGATGACGCCTGGGTGTTGATTCGGCCAAGCGGGACCGAACCGTTGATTCGCGTGTACGCGGAGGCCGCCGACCCCGAACGCGCCCAACACCTGGTTACGAAGGCAACCACCGCGATGGATCACTAAGTCACGGATCGGGAGCAGCGGCAAGCGCATCGTCGATCCGCTCAATTGCGTCACGATGGGCCGCAAGTCGAGCCGCAAGCGTCCCGTCGGCAAGCGCCGCTCGTTCCTCGGCGTCGAGTCGCGTCTCGGCGATAGCCGTCTGCCGAAGCGTCCGGTATCGGTCCTTATCACGGGCGATGGACTCGATAGTGCGAAGGGCGGCAACTGCGTCCGTATCGACGAGCCGGCCGGCGACAGCACGGAGTTCACGGGCGAGCCATGGCACCTGCTCGGCCGGTGGTGGCGGCCACGCGATCGTCAGCGGCTGAGCATCGAGTTCGGCGAGATAGGTGCGATTGGTGGCGACGGCCTGTCGGAACGCGGCGGGATCGTCGACATAATGACCGAGTTTCGATCGAGAGTACTCGGTGAACTCGAGTAACTCCGCGATTGAGTGCTCACCGGCCGGATGCTCCTCGACAAACGTAGCGAGTGCTGGTGGCGGATCGCGAAACTCCACCAGTGGGTAGGCCTGTGCCCGCTCAAGAAGGGCGAACACCCGTCGGATCGGAGCGTCCCGTCGGGCCTCAGAAAACGCATTTCGGACGGCATCGTTGTAGGTGTCGACCGGTTCGCGGAGGTCTTCGACCGGGGCGTCGAAGTCGGCCGCACCGAGCGAGAGCAGTTCGTCAAGCCGGTCGGCCTCAGCGGCGAGCGTCGATCGACGGTCCTTGGTTCGGCGGCGAGCGTCAACGAGGGCGTCACGGGCGTCCGCAAGCGCGTCGAGTTTCTCAAGTTCATCCTCAACCGGGCCAAGGCGCTGTCGAGCACGGGCGAAGTCGTCCTCACTTAGCCGGCGCTTATCGATTGCATCACGGGCCGCCGCAAACGCGTCGACAGCCGGCAGGTCGTTGTCGAGATCCTCAACCAATCCGATAAACGAGGTCTTGAACTGCGCAAAATTGACGAACTCTCGTGCACCGGTATCCGTCGCAGAATCCTCGTACTCAAGAAGGAGATTCGTGGCCGTTTCGTAGGCATCTGCGAGGCGCTCAAGTTGGTCACGGCCGCGGTCCTCAACGGCCGATTTGGCGTCTCGGTAGGCCGCAGCCGCCTCCTCAAGCTCCGTAACGACGGCCGTCTCAACGGTTGTAGGGCCGTCACTCATAGACGTCCTCTGGATCGAAGACGCGCTCACCGACGACCTCGCCATCGATCGTCCGATAGAAACACGACCGATAGCCGGTATGACAGGCGCCACCGGTCTGATCGACGAGATAGAGAACCGTGTCTCCGTCACAGTCGACACGGATTTCCTCGACAGTCTGGGTGTGGCCGCTGGTGGCCCCCTTCTCCCAGAGTTCATCACGACTCCGAGAGTAGTAATGGGCGCGGCCGGTCTCTCGGGTACGTTCAAGCGCGTCCGGCGTCACGTAGGCAAGCATCAGCACCTCGCCGGATGTCGCGTCCTGAGCGATCGCTGGAAGCCGTCCGGTCTCACCGAAGTCAAGGTCAACGCCGAAGTCCATGTACGGAGGTGACCGCAGGTCCGAATAGGCCTTTTGCCCGGGCGGCAGATCACGTCGGCGGGACGACCCCGACAGCGGTGAGCACAGCATAAAGCACATCACCGAAGGTTAATCCGACGATGAGGCCGCCGAACAGCGGGAGGAGAAACGGGATTCCCGGGGAAATCCAAACGGTCTCACGTGAGACAATAGTCTCAAGACCGTCTCTAAGGGTCGCCGGATCAGTGCCGTAGGCGTCACCGTCAATCGCCTCAAGGAAGGCATTCGCCCCCCAAGGGTCATCGTAGGTGCCACCGTCAGCGACAGCGCCGT
This sequence comes from uncultured Salinarchaeum sp., assembly GCA_964520165.1. Lineage (GTDB taxonomy): Archaea > Halobacteriota > Halobacteria > Halobacteriales > Salinarchaeaceae > CAZFMU01. The sequence goes on from CAZFMU010000105.1 coordinate 5,370, forward strand.
CGGTGGGGGGATTGGGCGCTTCTGGCAGGCTCGCTGGATCGCGCATACGATCCGGGTTCGCCCGGAGTGTCGCGAGATCGGTTCCCCGCCACCGGAGATACATTCGGAGGGCATCGAGATCCAGGCCCTGACGCACTAGTCCCTGAGGCGACTCAAGGAGACGGCCGTGGCGCTGTCCGATCGTATCGACCGAGCAGCGTTTGCCGACGGCCATGACGAGTGACAGGTCCCCGCGTAGCAGATTCAAGACCGCAAGACTAAGCGGATAGAGCAGCCCTAACACGACAGCGTTCGTGAGGACCGTCAGGACGAACGATCCGATAGTGGTGTCAACGACCGGTAGGAGGGTCGTGCCGACCTGATACTGCGGGAAGACGGGAACGAGCACCGCAAGGGCCATCACGGCCTTGGCATCGGCTCCACCGAACCCGCCCAGCAGCCATAGTCCGTAGACGAGGGGAATAACGAGCGCAAGCGAGACAGCGGTTCCAACGGCAAACTGAAACCAGAGGTAGCCGCCAGCGGTCCACGCCACGATTGCATCAACGAGTAACAAGACCGCGCCAAGGACCACGACCGGGAGCCATGCGGCGTTTGGAACCCGGCGGGTACGGACGTCACGAAGCGCCGCCCACCCGTAAAGCGGAACGGCGAGAAGACGGAACAGGTCCGTCCAAGGGGCGGCGATAACGCCGAGATCTGGCACAGTAGAAAATCGACAAGCGGGTGCTTAGCCGTTCCGGCTCGTCACGGGGTGGCGGCCGAATCAGATAACGCGGTCGCGAAGGTAATCGAGATGCTTGGCGTTGTACACCAGCTGGATCTCATCGCTTTCGGCCGTCGCGATACACGTCAGCGCAACGTCCTTCTCATTGACTTCCTCGTCGCTGAGGATCTGTTGCATGTCCATGTTAACGTCGCCGTTGACGACAATGCCGGCACAGTTCGCACAGGCGCCAGCACGACAGGAGAACGGCCAGTCGAAGCCCTGGGCCTCGGCGGCCTCAAGGATGTACTCGCCGGCGGCGACCTCGAAGGTGCCGTAGTCCTCCTCATCAAGGTCGGCCTCGGCCGCCTTCTCGAAGGTTTCCGGGTCGTACATATCCCAGTCGTTGTCGTCTAAGACTTCGTAGTTGAGGTATTCGACGGTGGGCATCACCGCCG
>CAZFMU010000106.1:0-6433 GCA_964520165.1 uncultured Salinarchaeum sp.
AATGTTCCCGAACCCACAGTGGTTTGTCGGTATCGACGCCACACTGAGCGCACTCTTTGGTGGTGCCTTCGGGTTCAACTTCCACAAAGTACGTGCCTTCCCGCTCACACTTTGTTTCGAGCATATCGGTGAATGTGTTCCACGCCGCCGACGCCGTGTTGCGGCTGTTTCGCGGCGATTCCAGCATCCCTTTCACGTCGAGGTCTTCGACCGCTACCAGTTCGTACTCCCGAGCGTAGTATGCCGAGAGTTTGTGCAGGAAGTCACGCCGCTTGCACTTGATGTCGAGATGACACTCTGCTACCGTCTGTCGTTGCTTCTCCCAGTTGTTGGACTCGTATGCTTTGCGCGAGAGCTTCCGTTGCTCTCGTTCGAGCCTGTCGCGTTCCTCCGAGAGGTCGAGTGATTCGACCGCTGTGCCGTCTGTATCGTGGGCATACTTCAGAATACCCACGTCAATTCCGACCATGTTCTCGGCGTCAATATCCTCCAGCGGTGGCTTGGCTGGCGGTGTTGTGTCCATTTCGATCCCGAAGATGGCAAACCACTCGCCGGTTTTCTCCTTTTTGAGCGTGACTTCTTTGACTGTGGCGTCCTCGGGCAGCGGTCGGTGAAGTTCGATGGGAATATCAGCGAGTTTCGACAGCGACAACACGGTCTGACCACCCTTCTTGTCGAGTTCGAAGCCAGACTGGTTGTAGGTGAAACTGCGAAACTCGCGTGGTGATTTCCACCGGAGTCCACCGACCGTGTAGCCCTGCTCTTTGAGCTCCCCGAGTGCGGTGATGTTCCTGGCAATCCGCATGACGGTGGGCTGGAGCACCTTCGAGTACATGTCGGTGAGTGCGTCCCACCAGTCTTTGAGGTCGGGTAACTCGTTACGGATCTTGCGGATGACGGCGCTGTATCCCTCCCTACTGCGTCCTCAGAACTCTTCAATTTCTGATGTGCGAACGAGAACTCCGTTCTCGTGAACGCTCCGTGTCTGCTTGCGCGGACTGTGGTGCTCCTTAAGGGAAGGGGCCGTGGGATCAATTATCCCATACCAGTTGACGAGAAGCAGCGGTCATGCCTGCCTGAACGCCGATGGAACAAGTTTCTGGTACTCGTCATGGACAAATGACGCGACCGGTGTCTCGTCAAGCGTCTGGAGATGCGTATACAGAGTCTCGGTTTCAGCTGCAGTCTCATAAAGCGCCTGGGCGTGGCGTATTTCGAATGTGCCGGCGACATACAGGGCAAAGTCATCTGCCGGAGCTAGCAGTTCCGTCACGAGGAACAATCGTCCGTCAACGGTGGCCCGATAAGCATCATATTCCTGAAACGACAGCTCATCGGTCCGCTGTCTGAGATTAGCTGCCATATTGTCCGGAATTACGTGGACAATACCGTACCGGGTGGTGTCACCTACATCGGGGGCTTCCGGCGCTGTGTCGATAGCATGAATAACCACTGTATCCCAACCATCCGCCTCACGGGCGTTAGCTATCGCCTCCGCGTCCGCAAGCGTCTGTTTCCAAGCCTCCTGATGGCGATCGGCTGACACAGCCGTCCGTTCAATACCGCCAAGCCTCATATCCTCTTGTTCACTCATATCAGGAGAGATTGTGTTGCCGGCCTTTTGTCGTTGACTCATGCTGTCACTCCGAACACCACCTCCAGCAGGAAGGACGTACTAAACATCATAACTCCTGAGAGGTACAGCTTTGTCCAGTTAGGATAGCGGGCCGAAGGAGGAATCGGGAACTGAGCCGCTGGTGGTGCCCGTCTTAGTAGTGCCTGTAATCGGGTCTCACGGGTTGAATCTACCGACCCATCGGTAAGGTCTGACTGTGAGGAAGGCCACGCGAGATACGTCGCGTATCCGATGGTAACAGTACCAGTAACGAACAGCCCGAATTTAACCCAGAACAGTCCTGCCGGGGTCACGGCCGCCAATGGAAGAAACCCGACACTCGCGATTACGGTTACCCCGATCGCATACTGGGCGGCGTCAACCAGGCGGGCCAGTCGAGCCCTATGATGATTCATTCGGATGTGAGTGGGTGAGTGCTTGACTCTGTTGGCGAGTCATATTCCGATCGGTGCCGGTGGCAGTGACTGGTTCGACCGGACCCACTGACCTTATGATCCCGTGGCGATTCAAGATCGCATTCACTTCCGAATTCCTCTCGAAGGTACGATTGAGCCTCTCCAGGATTACCATTGGCAACGTGTTTAACGGCTATGTCGATGTGTTCTTGGATCCGGGAGGGGACAGCGTGGTCCTCAAAAATATCCGTAGCGACGGCTTCGATATCGGTAACCCCTGGGGTGAGCCCCAGTCGTTCCTGAAAGCGGTCAATGATTGACCGGTTCATACGGGCTCGCTCGCGAACTACTTCGCGGAAGGTCTCGATACGTTCCCAAACATCATCATCGACGGTGCGGTACTCTGGGGGGCGGATTTTCATCGGACACCGTGTACTAAATGGACAACCATCCGGTGGATCACGTGGATCCGGCGGTGTGCCCCGGAGTGTGATTTGGTTGTTCTCACTGGTGGGATCAGGTTCGGGGATCGCAGACAGCAGTGAAATAGTATACGGGTTGGCCGGCGACTCAAAGATCTCTTCGGTTGGACCGAGTTCCATGATGTTACCGAGATACATAACGGCGACGCGATCGGTGATATGGCGGACCACCGAAAGATCGTGGGCAATAAAGAGATATGTCAGGCCGAATTCTGCTTGGATATCTTCGAGAAGATTTAATACCTGTGCTTGAACCGAGACATCAAGCGCACTAACCGGTTCATCAAGTACGACGAACTCGGGTTCAAGCGCTAAGGCCCGAGCAATCCCGATACGCTGGCGCTGACCGCCGGAAAACTGGTGCGGATACCGGGCGTAATGTTCCTCTTTAAGTCCGACTCGTGAGAGAAGATTCCGAACGCGGTCACGACGCTGTGGCGGGGTCTTCCAGTTATGAGCATCCAACGGTTCACGGATGATTTGACCGATCGTCATCCGATCGTTCAGGCTTGATTCAGGGTCCTGGAAGACCATCTGGGCGTTCTGCCGCCACTCTTTGAGGTCAGCTCCGGAGATGACGGTGATATCCTGTCCATCAAATCGGATGGTTCCTTCTGTCGCCGACTCTAAATGAAGGATTGTTCGACCGAGCGTCGTCTTACCAGAACCAGACTCACCCACTAACCCAAGTGTTTCTCCCCGCCTGATTTCGAAGTCAACGTCATCAACGGCTTTGACAGGGGGACGACCGAATGGTCCAAGACCCCCATTATCATAATACTTTTTGACTGCTTCGAGTTCGATAAGCGTGTTCTCGCCCGTTGTGGAGGGAGCAGAGTCGTTCATCAGGAATCACCTTCAGTGTTATGTGACTGTGTGTGCTGATCGATTGCCTGTTCAGTTGGCAGATCGTCAGGATATAGGAGACACGCAGCGCGGTGATCAGTCGTCCCCTTATCGAGGGTCACCGCTTGTGGGTGGACCTTCCAACACTCCTCAAATGCCTTTGGGCAACGAGGTGCAAACCGGCATTCCGTCGGGGGATCTGTTGGGGTCGGGACCTCCCCCTCGATAGTTGAGAGTCGCTCAGTATCGTCTTGCCATCCGGGGATGCTGTTGAGGAGTCCCTGAGTGTAGGGGTGAGCGGGGCGTTTAAATAGCTCAACTACAGGGGCTGATTCAACAATTTCACCGGCATACATTACGTTGACACGGTCGCTGACTTCAGCGATGACTCCCATGTCATGGGTGATAAACATGACTGCCAGATCGCGCGTGCGCTGCAGGTCGTCCAGGAGGTCAAGAATCTGCGCCTGAATCGTTACATCAAGGGCAGTTGTCGGTTCATCAGCGATGATCACCTCTGGATCGCACGCCAGAGCCATAGCAATGACCGCTCGCTGGCGCATACCACCGCTGAACTCGTGCGGATATTCCGTCAGTCGGCGCTTAGCATCGGGAATGCCGACTGCCTCAAGGAGGTTGGCAGCCTCTTCGGTGGCATCATTACCTCGGAGTCCTTGGTGGAGACGGAGTGCCTCCTTGATCTGATTCCCCACCGTGTAAACAGGGTTGAGACTGCTAAGTGGGTCCTGAAAGACCATCGCAATGTCGCCGCCACGGAGCTGTCGAACAGCATTTTCGGGCGCTTGGGCAATGTCAATATATCCCTGGGATATCTCACCGACTTCATTCCGGTCCTCAACCACGACGAAGGACGTCTCGTCACGCGCACCTGCTGAGTCGTCATCACTCATATCAATCGTGTGCTGGTCAAACTGATCCGCGAAGGTGCGCACGCGAGCAGTATCACGAAATCGAATGCTACTGTGTTCTTCGACTACCCCAGGCGATTCGACGAGACCCATTATTGAGCGAGCAGTGACACTCTTTCCCGAGCCGGACTCGCCAACAATGCCAACGGTCTCGCCGCGATGAATACTGAAGCTCACGCCGTCAACCGCACGGACCGTCTCCTTGTCAGTATAGAAGGTCGTCCGGAGATTTTCGACCTCAAGCAACGGAGTCTCAGAACGAAGTTCAGGGTCACCGCTCATGCGCCGGTCCCTCCGGTTGTGACCTCCTCCTCGGTCCCAGAGGATGTCTCGCTCTGTGGATCAATCGCATCACGAATACCGTCGCCAAAGGCGTTGAGCCCAGTTACGACGAGCGTGATCAGGAAGCCGGGAATGAAGGTAATATGCCAGGAGACACTGGCGACATACGGTTGTCCGGCACTCACGGCGCGGCCCCATTCGGGCATCGGAGCTGAAATGCCGATCCCCAAGTAGGAGAGTCCAGCGACCGAGATGATGATCGATCCGATACTCATCGATCCGTAGACGAGCAGATATCCGACGATGTAGGGAAGCATGTGTTTTTGCATGATCGCACGCGGCGCCTGTCCGAAGCTCTCAGCGGCATCAACCCAGTCCTTCTCAACCACCTGAAGTGCTGGCCCACGTATCGATCGCCACAGATACGGCCAGTATACCAATGCAAAGAGAATCACCAACAGAACCGCTCCGCTATAGAACTCCGCTATGGCCGTGTCTTGGAATACAACCACAAACAGGATTGCCAGCATAATTACCGGCAACGCCTGTACCGAGTCGCTTGTAACAACCGTGATCAAATCAGCTGCACCCTTATAGTAGGCGGTGATCAACCCGAGGGCGGTTGCAATGAAGCCTGCAAGAGCGATCGACGAGAGACCAATAAACAACGACACACGTGCCCCGTACGCAAGGAACGTAAGGAGGTCCACTCCGAGGGGCATCGTCCCGACCGGATGGAATCGATCGTACCGGTCGTAACTCATGATCCCGACATTTTGATCTGGATTGCCTCGTGAGGACGCATCGAGGTTTGCCTGTCCAACGGAGACCGACTCAACCGTCGAAGTCTCATCATTGAAGTACTGAATCTGGTGTTCGTAGGGATCCTGAATGTTCTGGACAAACGTTGTCGGTCCCAGTGCGGGTGCGAATAGGGCCATGATAAGAAAGCTAATAACAACGAACAGTCCGAATTTTCCCCACGTGTGGTTCGCAAAGCGGTCAATCTGGTCGTCTCGAGGCGTCCAGTCCGCCTGACGGTACCGGTCACGATAGATCCGGTAGCCGCGCCAGAGCCACCAGAGAAGACCAAAGGAATACAGATAGATCAATGTCGCACGGGTCGCCCACGAAACCGCCGGGGAGAGACCAAGGAATGTTCCGACCCATCGCTGGCCGTTCCAGTACCCCTGGTTGGGGATCGTCTCACGAGAGAGCAACGTGGGAATCTGATCGCTCGCGGTGACCGCATTGGCGATAATCGAGAGTTGTCCGTCACCGAGACCGGCAGTCACCACCGCACTGAGAATCTGTAAGCTAAAGTGTATTATCGCCCCTGCCTCAAGGAGAAGAAGCCCAACAAGCCCAGCTAGCCAGAGGACGGCTGGCCGCGGCTCGTTTCGTATGCGCTGCCACAGCGTTCGTGAATCCTCACCCGATGCCGTGTGCCGTTGTTCCAGCATTTTATTATTCTCTGTCATATCCGACGCGTGGATCGATAATGGTGTATAGTAGGTCCTGGAGAATGTTGATGCTTACCAAGACGATAATGAAGAGGACCATAAGCGCCCCAGCAAGTGGGAGGTCCCCCTGACGGACAGCCTGGAAGAAGAGCCAGCCGATTCCGTTGATTGCGAACACATACTCAACGAGGACAGACCCACCGAGCAGAAGAAACGCCTCGCCGGTAATGATCGGAACCAAGGGAATCAGTGCGTTCCGGAAGACGTGCTTCCAGACGATTACCCGGCTAGAGAGCCCCTTTGCTTTGGCTGTTTCAACATACTTTGAATTGATTGTTTCGAGAACGGCCGTGCGACCGATTCGCATTTCGTTGCCCATTGACGCCGACCCGAGCACAAC
>CAZFMU010000107.1:0-6384 GCA_964520165.1 uncultured Salinarchaeum sp.
GCACGACGACCTGGGATCGACCGCACGGCACCCGGATCGAACTCGAAATGGAGGCAACCATGCGGGCACGCACTCAACTACACGAATACATCAAACATACTGCGGTCGTCAACCCGCACGCCCGCATCGAACTCCGCGAGCCCGGGCTGGACGAACCGCTGAAGTTTGAGCGGGCGACCGACCAGTTGCCCGCGGAGACCGAGGAGATCCGACCACACCCCCACGGCGTCGAACTCGGCACGCTATTGAAGATGCTCGATGCGACCGATTCGCACTCGGTTTCGGGCTTTCTTCAGTCCGAGTTCACCCGGGTGGGACGGAAGACCGCCGACTCGATCATCGACGCGTTCCGTGACCGCTACTACGGTCGGGCATTCGCGTGGTCGACGCCCGGTCCGCAGGAGTCGATCGATGTCGCCGGGATCGTTCGTGAGGCGACCGCCAACAAGGGCCAGGCCGCTACCGATGACTTCGCCGACCGCGTAGCGTCGGTTCTCGCCGAGCGCGAGCGCATCGCCCATCATGACCTGCAGACGATCGTTGGAAACGCCGCTGATGCCGTCGCCGACGCTCACGACCGAACGATCGGTGAGACTGTTCGTGCGAATGTCACCGAGGCCCTCTGGGCGGCCATCGCGACCCCCGATCGTCGCCGCGCGGACTGCTACCGTGTCATCGACGAGGTGACGACCGCCCGCAAGGATGACACGACCGTTGATGGGGTCGCCAGCCGGCTCGCCGATGTTCTCGACGCAGAGACGGACTCCCGGGATCGGGTCACCGCCGATGAACTCGCCACGTACGTCGATCGGGCCGCCGATATGACCGAGGACCGCGAGGAGGTCACCTTTGGCGAGACCGCCCGGGAGAACGTCCGCGAGGCGCTTTGGGACCACACCCGAACCGTGCCGGATGAGCCACCGAAGCTCCGGACGTTCGTCGATGACCGCGATACCGCGAGTGATCTCCTTGAGGCGATGCGGTCGGTGAGTGTGCTCTCGCCGCCAACATCGTGTCTCTCGCCGATTACTGCTGACTTGATCGAAGCCGGGCTAAAAAAGGAGTACGACGCCGACTTCTACACGGCGACGACTCGAGACGCGGAGGTCCACGGTGGCGATCCGTTTGTTGTCGAGGCCGGGATCGCCTACGGTGGCGAACTTGCTGATGGCACGATGGATCTCATGCGGTTTGCAAACCGTGTTCCGCTGGTCTACCAGCGGGGGGCGTGTGCGATTACCGACGTGGTCAAATCGATCGGCTGGCGCAACTACAAGCTCGATCAGCCCGGCGGATCGGGCCTCCCGAACGGGCCGGTCGTACTGATGATCCACGTCGCCTCGACGAACGTCCCCTTCACCAGCGAGTCAAAGGACGCACTCGCTAATGTCCCCGAGATCGAAGACGAGATCGAACTGGCCGTCCGCGAGGCCGCCCGCGACCTCAAGTCATACCTCAAAAAGAAACGCTCGATGCAACAGCGCCAGCGCAAGCGGAATAAGCTAGCGGACATCCTCCCGGAAATGGCCGAGAAGGTCGCCGAGGTCACCGGCCGCGATGAACCCGACTACGGCGACGCGCTGGCGCGGATCATGAACAACGTTCTCATCGAACGCCACGCCGAGGCCGCCGAGGACGGCACTCGTACAGTCCATCTGACCGTCGAAAATCACACCAACACGAACGAGTCCTTCGATGTCACCGAGATCGTCTCCACGGAGCCGACGGATCTCCCCGATGATGCGACCGCCGTTGAGGTGGACGGCGAGTACTTCATCAAGTGGACGGCAACGGTCGACGCCGGTGAGCAGACGGCCCTGTCGTATACGACGGCGGCCGACGCCGAGTTTGACCTCTCGGTCGATGGCATCGAGACCGCCAAACTCACTGTCGCGAACTAACTGCTATGAGCACTGATACCCCCACCACCGCACAGGAGGAACTCATCGATCTCGCCGCCGAGTTGTACGACCAACTTGAGGCCGGCGAGATTCCATCGATGCAACTTCCCACCCGGACGAAGAGCAACATCGAATATGACGAGGCCGATGAGGTCTGGGTCTACGGCGATCGGACCTCGACCCGATCGGCTAACTCGGTTAACGGCGCCCGCAAACTCCTCAAGGCCGTCTACACGATCGATTTCCTTGTCGATCAACTCGAAGGCGAGCGTTCCTCGACTCTTCGGGAGCTGTATTATCTCTCTGAATCCTGGGACAACGACGAAGCGCAGTTCTCTAACCAGGACGAATCTAACCAGCTGATCGAGGATCTCGAGATTGTCTCCGGGGTGACGCGCGAGGACTTCCACATGCGCCCGGAGGAGTCCGGCGCGACGATCATGGGGCCGTTGCGGCTTCGCGAACAGACCCGTCGTGGTGAACGTGTCATCCACTGTCAGGAGGACGTCGGCGAGGGCGGCTACCAGATCCCGAACAATCCCGATACCATTGAGTTTCTGGAGTGTGACGCCGACTTCGTGCTCGCCGTCGAGACCGGTGGGATGCGCGACCGCCTTGTCGAGAACGGCTTTGATGAGGCCTACAACGCGTTGATCGTCCACCTCAAGGGTCAGCCAGCGCGGGCAACCCGTCGGCTGACCAAGCGACTCCACGACGACCTCGGACTCCCTGTAACGGTCTTCACCGACGGTGATCCCTGGTCCTACCGGATCTTCGGATCAGTCGCCTACGGGTCGATCAAGTCCGCGCACCTTTCTGAGTATCTCGCGACGCCGGAGGCGCAGTTTATCGGTGTTCAGCCGGCGGATATCGTTGAGTACGATCTTCCGACGGATCCGCTCAGTGACTCCGATATCAACGCTTTAGAGAGCGAACTTGAGGATCCACGGTTTCAGACCGACTACTGGGAAGAACAGATCGAACTCCAGCTTGAGATCGAGAAGAAATCCGAACAGCAGGCGCTGGCCTCCCACGGACTCGATTTTGTCACCGAGACGTACCTCCCCGAACGGCTCACCGCGATGGATATTCTCTGATCACTCACGACCACGCCGCCGTTCGAGTCGGTCAATCCGTCGTCGTTGATCGCGATGGAGCGAGACGATCATGTCCGAGAGCACCCCAAACATGATCAACTGGACCCCCAAGAGGATGCCCGCGGCGGACACCAATGCGAGGATCTCGTGGGGAACCCGGTAGACAATCCACTGGTGGCCGACGTAGGCCCCGACGCCAAGGCCCATTACTAGTGCGAGGACGCCAAAACTTCCGAAATAAAACAGTGGGTTGTTCGTCTTCGCTAGTCGGTAAAGGGTGAAGATGATGATCCCGCCGTCGCGAACCGGCCGGAGATTGGTCTGTGAGTCTTCCGGACGCGGCCGGTAGGTGATTGGTACCTCGACGGTCTCGATGCCTTCGCGAACGCACTCGACGGCGAGTTCGGTCTCGATGCCGAACCCTTCCGCCGAGAGATCGAGTCGCTCGAAGGACTCACGGGTGAATGCCCGATAACCGCTGAGGATGTCATGATGATCTCGGCGGTGGATAAACCGGTAGGCGCCGTTGATCAGCCGATTGCCAACCTGGTTGAGCCGGGTCATCGCCCCCGGCTGCATGTCCGCAAAGCGGTTGCCGATTACGTGATCGGCCCGCCCGTCGACCAGCGGTTCAAGCATCCGATCGGCATCCTCTGGGCGGTAGGTTCCGTCGCCGTCGGTCATCAACACGAAGCGCGCCTCGATGTACCGCATCGCCTCCTGTACCGCCTGTCCCTTTCCGGTTCCGGACTGCTCGCGGACGCGCGCGCCGGCGTCAGCCGCCAGCGACTGTGTGTCGTCGGTCGAACCACCGTCGATCACGAGAATGTTGTCGTACCCCTCGGCCCGGAACCCCGCAATGACCTCTTCAATGGTCGCCGCCTCGTTCAGTGTCGGAATCAGCACACAGACCGAGTCGGGGTCGGGCGCGGCCATCGACAAAAACTCCCTCTAACAGGGACAAAACGCTGGCGGTCGCCGCTCACGCCGGCGTCCAGTCGGTTAGAGCGGCAATCCGATCAACTGCGGCCCGTTCGCGTTCGGTGCCGGTCCGGTCGACGGTCGCTGCGGCCCGATTGAGCACCGCTTTGAGCCGTCCGTGGTCGTACGCGTCGACATCCAACCGCGAGGCGGCGACGGCCGCCTCAATGACGGCTGTTCGGGCGCGCCGGAGCGTTGGAACGGTTCGCTCCCGGATCCCGTGGTTCCCCGGGGTCAGCACCCACTCGGTCCACGTGGTTCCGCCCTCAGTCCCTCGATCTCTCACCGTCGCCTCGACGGAGACCCAGGCGGCGGCCGTGGTGAGCACGGGACCGTCGGTGACGTACGTCCCGAGGGCCGCCTCAACAACGGCAACAGGGTCAGTTGGAAACTGCATGACTCCCGTGCCGGCCCGGGTGAGATTCCGGTGTGTCGTTGTCTCACCCCAGGACCGTCCCCACGGTGGATCGCCCGCATGGACGCCGAAGGCTGCCTGATTCCAACCTCCATCGTCGTTGGGGGTCGCAACGATCGTCTCGGTCACCCCGTTGAACGCCACCGGCCACCCTCGGCCGTCTGGATCACGGCGATCCCTCCCAGCCGGACGGTCCATCAGAGACTCACCTCTTTGCGTTCAAGCGCGACGAAGAGTCCGCCGGCGAGCAGATCGGCGGTCGCTCCTGGATTGATCCCGCGCTCGACGAGCTCCTCAGCGAAGCGGTCGATTGCATCGGTATCGATCTCGTCTATGTCGGCGCCATCGAGCGCCGCGACGAGACGATCGGGATCCGCAGTCAGTGCGGCCGCACGGTCGCGAACCGTATCGGCGATGGCCGCACCGTGAGCGGTCGCGATCAGTGGGTCGGGCTCTGCTGCTAGTAGTTCGAGGTGGACGGCCGCCGCCCGTGCCGGTAGTGACCCCGTGGTGCTCGCGAGTTGATCGGCGGCGGCAAACGTCCGATCGAAGCCTCCGACGAGTTCACTTGCGACGCCGCCCCGCGTTGCCGCCGGCTGTAACACGGCGTCGAGGGTTAGATCGTGCTCTTTGAGCACCGGTTCCGCGGCGCTCCCTTCAGCGACATCCGGGATCGCCGACCCGGCTGGAGGGTCCGGAACGCGAACATCAACGTGATCAAACGCCCGATAAAACGCAACGGCATCCGCAACCGTTGTCTCGGCGACGACGGCACGCGCTCCTGCCGGTGTCAGTTGACGCTGCTCCCGTCCGGCGGCCGCAACCAACGGCGTCAGAAGCATCAGCGCGCCGAACTGCGTGTTCGTCCTGGCCTGCTCGGCCATGCCGGCGACGGCGTGCTCAAAGGCGGCACCGATCGGTCGCCCGGCTGCCGCGTCGGCGAGTCCGGCCCGGGCTCCGACGCTTCCGGCGAGAAACTGTGTGAGCGACAGGTCCGGAAGGTCACGCTTTCGCGAGACGTTTCCCGGCGTCGGCGCTACCGTCGCCTCAAGCAGCAACGCAAGCTCGGCCCTCCTCGCCGTCTCGTCCATGCGACCGATTCGCCTTGAATGGTCAAAAGCCGGCCGATACCGGTGGCTCACGCGACCTGATCAAGGGCACGGGCGACCGCTTCGAGGACCCGCGTGGCGTCGTCGTCGTCGTCGATTCTGATGTCTGTGGTGACAGTCGGCACCGCAAGCTCGGTCTTGTCTGTCTCATCGACGACGATCGCGTCGACAAACGGATAGGCGTCTGGTAGTCCTGCTGTTGCCGGAGTGAGCCCAACGGCCTCCATGAGCGAGGCGGCCGGACCGGAGAACACTTTCTCACCGAGGAATGGTGAGACGGCGACGACGGGGGTCTCGTGTAACGCCCGCTCGAAGGCGTCCATTGCAACCATCGGGCCGATACTCGTGACGGGATTTGAGGGTCCGATCACGACCGGATCGGTGAGTGCGTTGGTGACAGCTGTGGTTGGACGCGCGGTGTCAGCCCCGCGAAACTCGACGTCCTCGACAGCCGGGGTTCCCTGGTTGGCTACCCAAAACTCCTGGAAGTGCATCGGTCCCGCCGGAGTGTGGATGATACTCGCGACGGGATCATCACTCATCGGGAGGACCTCTACTGTGAGCCCGAATCCATCCGCGAGCCGTTTGGTCACCTCGGTGAGTGTCTCCCCTTCGTCAAGCAGTCCCGTCCGGATCGTATGAACCGCCCGGTCGGTATCCCCAAGCTCCATGAACTCGACCGCCCCGGAGAAGCGACGCCAGCGGGCAATCGCCCGGCCGGCCGTCTGGCGCTCAGCCGGGAGATACCGCGGTGTCTGCGGGATGTCCATGGCCTCGCCGAACTCGGCGATCCTCTCGTGTGTCGCGGTGGTGTCGTCGGCGATTCCCCACCACCGGTCACGATCAAGCAGCCCACCGCGCAGATACAGGACGGTATCGAC
>CAZFMU010000108.1:0-6328 GCA_964520165.1 uncultured Salinarchaeum sp.
TTGGCGTGATCCTCATGGTGGCCATTACCGTTATCCTGGCCGCTGTGATTGGATCGTTCGTCCTGAACCTTGGAGGAACCCAAGAAGCAGCCCCACAAGCATCAATCTCGATCGAAGAAGTAAATGGCAGTGCTGCCAGCGACTATATAATATTCGCACACAACGGTGGAGACGGCTTTACTGAAGAGAATACGAACGAGCTTCGAGTGACTGTCAATGGTAGCGCATTTGCCGCGAATAATAGCACAAGCGGCGAGTGGCCGTTCCAGGCAGGCAACAGCATCAACGTCACTCGTGGTGACGGCGGTGTTGACACGAGTGATGATCTCACTGATGGCAACCAGGCAACGGTGCGAGTGATTTGGGAGGGTGACGAACGGTCGTCCGTACTCGCCCAGAGAACTCTCGAAGCTGAATAATCGCACAACGACACATATTTCTCTCCTTTATCCGTAGGCATTTAAACTCCTGTCAGCGCAATGATTAGCGGTATCACATATTCCAATTGATACTGTCCGTGAATGATTGTGTCTAAATATCACCATCTGATAGTAACCGCCGCTGTGTCCGAAGACGTACTACAGGTGGCTTCCTCTCCAGACAATGCTGTACGTGACGAACATCTCTCCGCGTAATAGATAATTAGCTGATCATAGGCGCCAAGCCTCCCCGACAAGCAGCACAGTCGGGAGCAGACAGCGCCGTCTTCGGTTCACGTTCACGCTCAACCGTTGAGTTACGGCAGTGCCAGTCGAAGACTGGACCTGTGACGGCATCACTCATGACCGCCGCTACATAACACCGACAAGGGGTGAGTGCCGGTCACATCCGCCGTTACCGGTCAGCAGGAGTCGAACACTCTGAATCCACGCCTGTGGAGACTGCACTCCCTGCATAGATGACCGGCTTGCACCGACCATCCGTGACAAAGTGCATCGCGGAATCAGGAGGTCCCTGCTTCAAGACGCCGCCCGCCGGTGACAAGTAGGCAAGGGTAGTTTATGCGGCGGCCGAAATGCACCCTTCTGTCTCGGTTTAAGATCGCGCAGTCAACAGTGCTCCCGATTCCCTGATTCCGAGTGCTGTAGCCGCCTAGTGAACTACACTAGCCTGTATCCGGCCGTCTTTCGGAACTGCTGTTCACCGGTACTCAAACGGGAAAACTACTACACCCCATCCCGATATCAGAGTACATATGGTCACCGCCGGAGTCGCGGCTGGAGCGGAGCCGCTTGCTAGCGAGGCGATCGCGTGTATCCGCTCACTCCATCAGAATACCTCTGTTGACCGGATTATCGCCTATGTCCCCGAATCAGAGCGCGCCGAGATTGATCCGAACAAGCGGGACGCGCTTGACCGACTTGCTCGCGTTGAGTACGGCCCCATCCCCATCGATGGATATCCGATCTCGACCAAGCTGGCTGGATTTGTCCGTACGGCTGAGTACGACGATGATTGGTATCTCTTGCTTGATACCGATACCCTCGTATTGAATCCGCTCAAACCGCTGCTTGATACGACCGCACAACTCCGTGTGAAGCCGATCGATGTCGCAACGTCACCGTGGGAGATAGACAATGAATCGGAATGGCGAGCGCTATATCAAGCTGCAGGGAAGACCTATCCGGGTCGAACGATGACATCAACGGTCGACAACCGATCGATCCCTCCACTGTATAACGCGGGTGTCGTGATGACGCGGGATCGGTCGTTGCCTCGGCGGTGGCTGTCACTCACAAAGGACATCGCCGAGGCATACCCCGAGGAGTTCTTCGCTGACCAACTCGCACTCGGCATGATATCAACAGAGTACATCGTCGACCCGCTCCCGTCTACCGCCAATTTCCCCCTTCCGTGGCATCTTAGAACCCCTTCCCAGACGGCTATCCTTCACTATCACAACCCGGAGGAACTACTTCGTGTACTAAACCCACACATCAGGCGCCGCATCAGTCGCGTCGGCTTCTTCTCAAGTGATGTTGTTCCTTGTCCTCCGACCGGATTCGTCCTGGGAATGATGAACTACGTCCGCCGACACGTGGGGTTGAGGCTTCGCCGGTAGCCCCTCAATCCGGTATCTCGCTGATCGGTCACACTACCGGACGTCGGGAGTCTCCTGACAGCTGCTCCATACCGACTACTGCAAGTCTGTCCTGCCATGACAGTCCACCTCAACGACTGGAGACACTACCCCAACACCTGTTAACACTACGCATGAAACTGCCCGTACTGACCACTACCAGACCTTTCAGTCCCTGACTGTCGTGATTCGTCTTCATTGTGTAGTCTCGCGATGGTTGTCCTCAATCAGAGCGGTCACTCCCGTTTGTACACCGCCGTCCCCGGAATGACGTGTGCCGGCCCGATCTCGCGCACCGTCTCGCCGTACTCGATCCGAAGGGGCACCCGCGTCGGCGCCCGGTCGGACCAGTAGATCAACAGGCGTGCCGTCTTCGTCTCGCCGGGATACCGATGGATGTCGTCGTACCCCAGAAAGAACCGGCTGATGTTGTACGCCGACCGGAAGGTCGCCCGATCGCCGGGATCCAGCACCCGGTCGTGGTCCTCCCCGACGGGATTGTAGCCGATGTCGAGTTCGCGCTTGAACGACGTGCCGAAGGCGAACTTCACCGGCTCGACCGGCACGTCACCCACGTTCTCTAGTGTGAACTGCAGGGTCAGGTACTCCTGGTACCGCTGGGAGGCGGAGACGCCCAGCTGGGCGAGCGTCTCGATGTCCGTCACCTCCACCCCGACGGTCGCCTCGTAAGTGGCCGTGTCAAGAACCTCGCCGTCGGCGCCCACCGCGGTGACGGTCCAGGTGCCGACGGCGGCGTCGGCGACGTTGAGGGTGTACCCGGCCGCGTCGGCACGCGTCTGCGTTGTCGTGTCCTCCGGCGTGCTCAGGCGCACCTCCCTCACCGCCGACTGTCGCTCCTCGGCGATCCGCACCACCAGGTCGGTCCCGGTGACCGTCACGGACTGGATGGGCGATGGCGGCCTCTCAGACGCGTTTGAGGGCGGCTCCTCGGGGGCCGCTGTCGTCTCGTTGTCCGCTGGCCGCTCGTCGTCGGGCGTTGCCGTGGTCTCCTCGTCCCCCCAAATACACCCGCTCAGCAGGCCCGATCCCACGGCAACCGCGGCGAGTGCCTCGCGCCGTCTCATGATAACTCTCCCCAGTCAGGGTCTCCTACGCACGCCAGCACAATAGGCTCCCGGCCGCCGCCCCCCACCTGCATGGCATCCGTCTCGACATCGCCGAAAACGAATCGGTTCCCTAACGTTTTATTGCCCTACCGGACGAACAACCCCGCGTATGTCAACCGAACGTATCAAGCAGGCGCTAATGGCCATCGGCGCGCTGACCGTCGTCGGCGTGCTCGCGATGGTCGGCATGATCGCCTACGTCTGGTGGGACACCCGCGAGCCGGATGTCGAGACGGACTTTGACACCGACTTTGAGACGGAGTTTGACGACGACGTCGAGACGGAGGAGACGGAGACCGAACCCGCCTCCGAGTAGCCCTTTTCCGGTATGTCGGTCGCGGCTACGACCGACGGCTACCGACCCACCGGACGAGCAGACCCCCAAGACCGACCAGCGCCAGGAGTGTCACGCCGATCCCCAGGCCGGGTGTCGGTCCAGGGATGAACGGCGGCGATGGCTGGACGGACACCGTCTCGGTGGCGGTGGCTGTCCGTCCAGCATCGGTCTCGACGGTGAGTGTCACCTCTAAGGACGAGCGGTCAGGCACCTGCACGACCGGGGCCGGCCCGCGGAACGGCCGATCGCCGATCTCCCACCGATAGGCGACAATCTCGCCCGCCGGCACGGATGCCTCGGCGGCGCTCACGACGATCACTTCGCCGGCCTCGGCCTCTGCGGGCGCCTCGATTGCCGCCGTCGGGGCTGGTGCGTGAACGACCGCGAACGGCCCCGCCGCCGAGAGTTCCGCCTGTACTGTCCGGCCGTCGACAGTGTGTTCGACCGGCGTCCACCCATCGGCGTACTGGAACGTCCGGAGATCCGCCGCGCGGGGCGCCGACGCCTCGGACAGTGTCGCCGTCAGTGTGATCGGTCCGGGGGCCTCGGTGAGGGCCGCACCAGCAAGCAGCGGTGCCCCCGGTGCTGGCCCTGTCGACTCGGGCGTCACCCCCTCAAGCAGGTACGCCGGTGCGTCGCCGGTGTACGCCACCCGGTCGGTGGTGAGTCCCGACGCAAAGGTTGTCAGCGACCGGTTGGTCGACGGGTCGGCCACCGGGTAGCCGACGCCGGCCGTTCCGTTTCGGTTCGTCAGATTTAGTGGGACCGGACTGACCGCCTCAATCGTTGCCACCGTCTCTGTGTCGAGTTCGCTCACCGGTCGGGTGTAGGTCTCGTTGGCTGGGGTTGGAGACGGTGCATCCACACTGGTGAGGTCGATGACCGGTGACGAGACGGGGGCGCCACCACCGCCACCACCGCCACCGCCGCCACCGCCGCCGCCGCTGCTGCTTCCGCCCCCGCCACTGCCCCCACCGCCGGGTCCGTCGTCTGTTGGTGAGTCGGTGGTTTCGTTCTTTGGGGTGTCGGTTTCGTTGTCGCCAGGGACGTCGTCTGTGCGGTTCGACGGGAGGTTCGGATCCGATGCATTGGCGTCCGGTGACCCGTCCGTCACGTTCTCCGGAACGTCCGATTCATTCGACGGCGGATCCTCCTCGGGGACATCCTCCGGTGGTGGCGTTGGCTCATCCGGGGCGGCATCGCCACTATCCGGTGCCGATACACTCTCGTCGGTTTCCCCGGTTCCTGATCCGGTATCAGGTTCGCTCTCTGTATTGTCATCGGCCGTGTTATCACCTCTTGTGTCGGACTCGCCATCTGTGTCGTCGTCTTCGGACCCCCCGCTGCCGGCTGTTCCGCCGCTCTCCGACCCGGTATCGGGTTCGCTGTCGGTGCCACCGTCGTCGGATTCATCGCCCTCGTCGCCCCCGTCAGTGTCATCCTCCCCGGACGCTTCGCCGGTGTCGTCATCCGCACCATCTTCGACTGCGAGGGCCGCCGTCGGAACCGTCAGCGGCAGCCAGGTTGTCCCCGCCTCGATGCTTGCGTTCCCCACAGTCGCGTTCCCGACGGTGAAGGTGACGCGCGCGCCGGCGTCGGCCGGCAGATACGCCTCGTAGGCCCCTCCCGAGACGGTGGTCGTCCCGACGGACCCATCGTCGACCCGTACGGCGATGGCTGTGCCATCAGGGACGGGCGTGCCGTTGTCGAGGGTGGCTGTGCCATAAAAGCCGGCCGGCACTGCCGGCGGCGAGACCGCACCGGCCGTCCCGCTGAGTAACAGAATGGTGAGAAGTCCGCCGAGTCCAATCGCGATGCCGGCGAGAGGCTGTCTCATGGTCCGTCACCTCCGACACGGTCGGCCGGATCGTAATACGCCCCGGGGACCCGGTACCCGCAGGTGGTGTTCGTGTGCAACCAGTAGGTGTCATAGGGGGCGATGTGCAGCTCTTGGGGCTCAACGATCCTCACGCCATTGTAGTATCCCGTCCGATTTGTCCCGGCGAGCAGCTCGGCGGGCGTCCACGCCGCCTGACGAGTGAGGTCGGTCGGCGGCCCGAGGTGGTGCCATCCTGGGGAGAGCTCAAGCGTCCGGTTGACCAACTCCGCATCAACGTAGACGTACCCGACGCGCGTCGCCCCGGCGACGAACCAGCCGCTGGCCAGGTGCGACCGGGCGTGGGCGGCCGTCTCAAACGGGACGTATCCGTCGCCGGCCCGCCAGCGCACCGCGAGCGGACGGCCGTCCGGCCCAGTCGTGGCGTTCTCGTAGACGATGCGCTCGTAGGGCATCGGTGCCGTCACCGGCGTCCAGTTTGACGCCTCGGTGGCCGATGACGCCACCTCGTGGACGATGTCGACGGTATCGATCGGAATCCACCGTGCGTGGGTCGTCCCGTTGGCTGTCCACGTCAGGTTGACCGAGACCGATGTCGGCCCCGTCCCGATATCCGATGCCGCGAGGGCCGTCGGATCGACGGAGTCGACCGTCAGCGGTAGGGTGGATGCCGACCGGTTGACCTGCCGGAGTGAGTGATTGTTGATCCCGATTGCACTGATCCGCACGTCGTCGGCCTCAATTGGCTGACCCGTCGCGTCTGTGAGCGTTTCGACTGTCACAGTGAATGGATCGGGGTCGTGAATTGCTCCGACGAACGGTCGGTCGCACTCGCCGGTCGCGTTTGTCGGCGGTCCATAGACGCGGAAGCTGACGGTGTCCCGAGTGGCGTTGTCGTCAACCGATGGCATGACCTCCACCGCCAGGGTATAGTTGCCTGGATCGGC
>CAZFMU010000109.1:0-6243 GCA_964520165.1 uncultured Salinarchaeum sp.
CGAGGCGGTCCTGAAGCGCCTCGATTTTCTCCTGGCGCGGAGCCCCCTCGTCGTAGGGAAGGTCGAGTTCGAGATCGTCCGCAGAGTTACTCATCGGCATTTCGTAGGGGTCTGATTCATATGAGGCTTCGGGTGGCCGTCGTAATATTCTCCGAAGTAATATCCAAACAGAAAATATTACCTTGTAGCATTCATTACCACAGGATGCGATGAGCACCACCGACCGCACGGAGCCCACGCGGACCGAGTCGCCCGCCGAGCAACTGCAGGATCTGCCGCCGAGTTCGAAGCTCGTCTACACCGTTCTCGAACGCGAGGGGCGACTCTCACAGGGACGGATCGCCGAGGAGACGCTCCTACCGAAACGGACGGTGCGCGACGCCGTTGCCCGCCTCGAAGAAATTGGTGCCGTTGAGTCGCAGTTCGCCTTCTCGGATGCCCGCAAGCGGCTCTACCGGGTGCGCGAGGAGTTCACGGCGTAGTCCCGCGAACGATTATTACCGCTCGCCGTCGTACACGCATCCATGGCGCAGGTGTTACACACCGGAGATACCCATATCGGGTATCAGCAGTACCACTCTCCGGAGCGCCGCCGGGACTTTCTGCGGGCCTTCGAACGGGTCATCGACGACGCGGTCGACCTCGGCGTTGACGCCGTTGTCCATGCCGGTGATCTATTTCAGGACCGTCGGCCGGATCTTACCGATCTCCAGGGCGTCCTCGGCGCGCTTCGCCGACTGCGGGCGGCAGACATCCCGTTTCTGGCGGTCGTCGGAAACCACGAGGACAAGCGTGACCAGCAGTGGCTTGATCTCCTCGCGGATCTCGGATACGCCGAGCGACTCGGTGAGCAGCCACGGGTCGTTGGGAACCTCGCGCTCTACGGCCTCGATTACATTCCGCCGTCGGTGCGCGGAGATCTCGACTACGAGTTTGCCTCGACGGACGCCGAGTATACTGCACTCGTCGCGCACGGGTTGTTCGAACCGTTTGACGCCGGCGACTGGGATCCACGAGAAATTCTCGAAGCAACATCGATCGAATTTGACGCCATGCTGCTAGGCGACAATCACACCCCGGGGAAGCGACGGGTCGAGGGGACCTGGCTGACCTACCCGGGCTCGACCGAGCGGGCGAGCGCGAGCGAACGCGCCGATCGTGGCTATAATCTTGTTCGGACCGACGGCGAGTTGCAGATCAGCCGACGAACCATCCCGACCCGGCGGTTCGAGTTCGTTGATGTAACGCTTGAGGCTGACGAGGGGGCTGAGATGGTGCGACGGCGGGTCCGGGAGCACGATCTTGAGGACGCGGTCGTGATCGTCACGATCGAGGGCGAGGGAACAACGATCACCCCCGGGCCGATCGAGGAACTAGCCCGCGAGGAGGGGGCGTTGATCGCGCGGGTCAACGATCGACGGGAGTTTGAGGAGACGGCGTCCGAACAGACCGTTACCTTTGCCGACCCGGATGCGGCGGTGCGCGATCGAGTCGAACAACTCGGGCTCAGTCCGGTTGCCCGCGAGATTGACCAGACCGTCCGGGACGAAACCGTCGCCGATAGCAACGTCCGGGAGGTCGTCCGGGCCCGCATCGACGCACACCTTGAGGATGGACTCGACGGCTTTCAGGTGGCACCGACAGACGAACAGGAGACGGACACCACCCCGGCGTCCAGCGGGCAGGCCTCAATGGAGGAGTTTCTGTGATCTTCGAGCGAGTCACCCTCCGGAACGTCCGGTGTTATGAGTCGGCCGACCTCGAGTTGGATCCCGGCGTGACCGTCATCCACGGCCCGAATGGCAGCGGTAAGACGACGATTCTTGAGGCATGTTTCTTTGCGCTGTATGGGGCACGAGCGCTTGAGGAAACCCTCGATCAGTTCGTGACGACCGGTGCTGAGGAGGCGGCGGTGACACTGTGGTTCCGTCATGCGGGGACGGCCTACCGGGTCCACCGGCGGATCCGTGTTAGCGGCGACCAGGCACAGACAGCTGAATGCGTGCTCGAAGCCCCCGAGGAAACTATCGACGGTGCCAGAGACGTCCGACGCCGCATCACCGCGCTTTTGCGGATGGACGCCGACGCATTCGTCAACTGCGCCTACGTGCGCCAGGGCGAGATCAATGAGTTGATCCACGCCACACCGGCGACACGCCAGCGCATCATCGACGACCTCCTACAGCTCGGTGCCCTCGAAGAGTACCGTGAGCGGGCGGGTGACGCCCGGTTGGCCGTCGAGGACCGCCTTGGTGAACTCCGGGGGAAACTCTCCGGAATTGAGGAGCGTATCGAGGCCAAGGAGGCCAAGGACCTCCACGACCAGCTCAACGAGCTTGAAAGCAAGCTCACCACCGTCGAAAACAACCTCGAAGACCTCGACGACCGGATTGAGGAGACGGAGGCAACCCGTGAGGAGGCCATCGAGGTGATCGAGTCGTACGAGGAAAAACGGTCCGAGCTGGCCAACCTCGAGGAACGTATCGATGACCTCCGCGAGCGGATTACCGAGACCGAGTCCCAGCGGACAGCCCTCGACGATCAGCTCGATACATTACGTGAGCGCCGAGAGGACCTCCGCGAACGCCGCGATACGCACCTATCCGAGACCAGCCTTGACGACGATGTCGACAGCGAGACGATCGAATCGGCCATTGACGCCGTTGAGACGGACATCGAAGACACCAGAGACACGCTCAAATCGACGGAGTTGGAGATCCAGGAGGCCAAGACAGCCATCGAGACGGCGACCGATCGCGCCGAGGAGCTCGTTGCCGAGGCAGAGACAAAACGAGAAACGGCGACGGAGCTCGCCGCAGAGCTTGAGGAAGACGAGGCGACACTTGAGGAACGACGTGAGCGACGTGCCTCACTCGAAGCACAGCGCGAGGATCTTGAGGCAACTCTCGATGCAGCCCCAGTCGACCGTGGCGACGCCGAGACCCTCCTCGCCGACCGCGAGGCCCAGCTCGATTCGATCACCGAGGAACTCGCCGATGCCCGCGCCGAGCGCGACCAGGTGCGTGAGCGGATCAATCGCGCCGAGCGGCTCCGTGACGAAGGTCGCTGTCCGGAGTGCGGTCAGCCGGTCGAAGATGCCCCACACGTCGAGACGCTCGAAGACGACCGCGAGCGAAAGACCCAACTAGAGGAGACCATCGCTGATCTTGAGGCTCGTCGTGACGAGCTTGAGGCGGCCCGCGAAACGGCCGAGGATCTCGTCGAGATCGAGTCCACACTTGAACGACTTGACGAACAGATCACCACGACACGAGAGCTCATCGACGACCGAGAGACGACAATTGCGGACAAACGCGAACGGATTGAGACCCTTCGGAGAGAGGCCGAGGATCTCGAACAAAAGGCCGAGGAGCAGCGCGAGCGCGCCACCGCACAGCGCGAACGGCTCGATGACCTCACCGATACCGTAGCGCGGCTCAACCGTCGACAACAGACCCACCGGTCGCGCAAGGAAACCCTTGAGGCGCTCAAAGAGACCATCGACACGCTCGTCGAGATCGACGAGCAGATGACCCAGCTCCGGGAGCGGCGTTCGCTGCTCACCGAGCAAAATGACGAGCGACGGGAGACACTCGCGGAGTTACAAGAACAGCGCCAAGATCTCCGACGCGCATACGACGAACAGCGCCTTGAAGAGGCGACACAGGCGAAACACACGGCCGAAGAAACCCTTGAGACGCTCCGATCGAACCGCGAGGAGTACGCCACGAAGCGGGACGAACTCCAGAACGCGATTGGCGCCGTCAGGGGCGAACTTGAGGAACTTGAGTCCCTCCGCGATCAGCAGGACGCACTCGTCGAGCGCCGCGATGCACTCGAACACGTCCACGAAGAGGTCTCCGAGCTTGAGGCGCTCTACAGCGATCTCCGAAGCGAGCTCAGACAGCGCAACGTCAGTATTCTTGAGGAGTTGCTCAACGAGACCTTTGGACTGGTCTACCGGGCGGACGCGTACGACCGCATCGAACTGAGCGATACCTACGAGCTAACAGTCTACCAGAAGGACGGAGAACCGCTCGATCCCGAGCAACTCTCGGGCGGTGAACGGGCACTGTTTAATCTTAGTCTGCGCGCCGGCATCTACCGGCTGCTCGCGGAGGGCATTGACGGGGCCGCACCGATGCCACCGCTGATCCTTGATGAGCCGACCGTATTCCTCGATACCGGTCACGTCACACAACTGGTCGAACTCATCGGTGTGATGCAGGAACTCGGAGTCGACCAGATTATCGTGGTGAGCCATGACGAGGAGTTGATCGACGCCGCCGACGATCTCGTCGAGGTTCATAAGGATCCGACGACCAACCGGTCGGAACTCGCGCGGCGGACCAAGCGGGCACTCATCGGAGAATGAACGACTCCTCTTCCCGGGTGAAAAGCCAGTATCGCCGGTAGGCAAGGGCCGCGAGAATCAGCGTCGTTCCCAACAGGATCGCCGCCCACTGAAGCCATCCTAACGCCAGCGCAAGGAGGCCGATCGACCCTGTCAACATGGCTCCGTTGATCAGCATCACAACCGTCCAGAAGGCCACCTTGATCTCCTGTGGCACCTCCTCGGGATCCGGCAGTGACTCGACGAGATCCTCACCGGTCTGGGTATCAAAGTCCGGACTGGCGGCGTCGAGACTCCGATTGAGGAGCCCGAGTCCGTCGTCGTGCTCCTCCTCCTCGTCACCGCCGGTCGAGTCCCGAGTCGACACACTCAACCGTCGGCATGAGGGGTCAAAAGACTCCGGATTGAAGCGCTCGCTTGGTCCGTGCGGTATTTACCCGCTGCTCCCAACTATTGCGTGATGGAGCGGGGATCAGCGGAGGTGTTCACCGCGCTTGGCACGGTCGGGATCGAGGAGGAGTTCTATGTCGTTGGTGACGACGGTCGACCCACCGCCGGCTCTGACGCGTTGGTCTACGAGACCGATCCACCGGCAATTCTTGATGGTCGGCTGGATCACGAGCTCTTTAAATGTATCATCGAGACCCAGATCCCAACGGCGGACGGCCTCGCGGAGGCCCGTGATGGACTCACGGCCGTCCGGGAGGCACTCGTTGCTCACGCTGACGCACACGGCTTTGGCGTTGCCGCTGCTGGACTCCACCCGGCGGCCCGCTGGCGCGAACTCGAACACGCCGAAAAGCCACGGTACCGGAGCCAACTCGAACGGATCCAGTACCCACAACACCGTAACACGACTGCCGGGCTCCACGTACATATCGGCGTTGACGACGCTGACAAGGCCGTCTGGGTCGCCAACGAGTTGCGGTGGTATCTCCCTCCGTTGTTGGCCCTATCGGCCAACTCGCCGTACTGGAACGGGTTCGACACGGGACTACAGTCCGCACGCGGCCGGATCTTCGAGGGGCTTCCGAACACCGGGATGCCGACAGCCTTCGATGACTTTGAGGCCTACCAGACCTTCGAGCAACGGATGATCGAGACGGAGGCGATTGACGACCGAGGAGAACTCTGGTACGATGTCCGGCCCCACACGGCCCACGGGACCGTTGAGGTGCGTACGCCTGACGCCCAGGCCGATCCCGAGCGGACGCTCGCCTTTGTCGAATACGTCCGTGCGCTGGTGCTTGATCTCGCCGCTCGCTATGAAGACGGCGAATCCGGACAGCCCTGTCGGCGCGAGATCCTCGACGAGAACAAGTGGCGAGCGATCCGCTACGGTCGCGAGGCAACGTTTCTGCGGCCAGACGGAGGTGACCCGATATCGCTTGAGACGTTCGTCCGCGAGGAGACCAACCGTCTTGGCGTCGATGGTCTGCGCGAGCTCTACGACCGACCGAGTGGCGCAGACCGACAGCGTGCCATTCGTGCGGAAGCGGGCGTCGACGCGCTGTGTCGGGCACTCGTAATCTGAACAAGGCTTTTATTGCTGACGGTCCTTCCGTCGTTCAGAAAAGGACTCATGTCTTCGGATGACACACAGAACGACGATCACGACGAGTCCCCACGCGAGGAACTCTCAGAGCGACTCGACGAGGGGGCCGACCGAGCGATCGAAGAGTTCGATCAGCGGCTGGTAGAGCTACTCTCTTGGCTGCTCGATACCGAAACAAAGGCGCGGATCTACGTGTACCTCCGACAGGCCCCTGCCAGCACGAGCGAGGAGATCGCGAAGGGCACAGGGCTATACCCAAGTACCGTTCGGGAGGCGCTTGCGGAGATGACCGACGACGATGTCGTCGAACGGCACAAGCGCGAGAGCGAGGGCG
>CAZFMU010000110.1:0-6205 GCA_964520165.1 uncultured Salinarchaeum sp.
CGTAGTCCGGTCTCGACACGCACAAGCCGGCCCGGCGATCATCGTCTGACGATGATCATCGTGTCACGATTGGGGGAGTGTCGATGACCAAAGGCACCTACACGCTCGTGTTGTCGGTACCGACATCAATTACCATTACCGTCGGGGCGCTCGGCGAGCGTACATTCCCGGCTGGCTGGTACGCCTATACGGGGAGTGCCTTCGGCCCTGGTGGCTTCTCCCGTGTTGATCGCCACCGCGAACTCGCTGCCGGCGAGCGTGATACCCGCCACTGGCACATCGATTATCTCCTTGGCCATCCCGATGTTGTGCTTGAGACCGTCTTCCGCTCACCAGCGGTCGACCGCGAGTGTGCCATCGCACAGACGCTCCCGGGTGAGCCGATCGCCGCCTTCGGCGCTTCCGACTGTCGTTGTGACTCCCATCTCACGCACGTCGAGTCACGAGATATCCTTATTGACGCCCTTGCCGACGCACACGACAAGCGCGAGTGAACAGCGCCACCGCAACAAACCGCCCGCTTGTCGTCGGTCAGTGCTCGACGACCGGCGAGCGGTCCTCAGTCACCATCGCCAGAACCTCATCAAAGAAATCAAGCGAGTCATTCGGGCCCGGATTCGCTTCGGGGTGATACTGGCGCGTGATGATGTCGTACTCGTTACTGTCAAGACCCTCAGAGGTGTCGTCGTTGACGTTCTTTTGAGTCACCGAGAGCACATCACCTGGGTCGTCGACCGCGTACCCGTGATTCTGCGTTGTCATGACAACGCGCTCGCTCCGGAGGTCCATCACCGGCTGATTGACACCGCGATGACCGAAGCTCATCTTCGTCGTTGAGCCGCCGAGAGCATTGGCGACGACCTGCTGTCCGAGACAGATCCCGGCAATGGGCATCTCGCCGGTGTATGTCTCAACAAGCGACTCGGCGCGCTCGAAGTTCTCCGGATCACCTGGACCGTTTGACACAAACAGGAGATCCGCGCCGGTCGCCTCAACGTCCTCCGGCGTGGCGTCATACCGGAGTTGGTGGATCGTCGCATCGCGGGCAACCAACGAGTCGATAATCGATCCTTTTGCCCCACAGTCGATCAATGCGACATTCGGCCCGTCGCCATCCGGGTTGTGGACCGTGGGCTCGTCGATCGTCACCTGGGCGCCGATGTCCGTGTGGCCGCTCATCGGCTCACAGGCGTCAAGTTCAGCGCGGGCGTCCTCCGCGGTGACATCCTCGCCGACGGCGATCCCACACCGCATGGCGCCCTCCTCGCGAATGTCAACGACAAGGTCCCGGGTGTCGAGGTGATCGACCGCTGGAACACCCTCCTCCTCAAGCCATGTGACGATGTCGTCGGTGAGTTCCCGTGCGACGACACCGGTCGGATGGACGTGTTCTGATTCGAACCGACTCGGTCGGACTCCGTAGTTGCCGATCAGCGGATACGAGAACGTCAGGATCTGTTCCTCGTAGGAGGGGTCCGTCAGACTCTCTTCGTACCCGGTATAGGCCGTCGTGAACACTAGTTCGCCCCGCGTCCGTCCGGGAACCCGCCCCCGTGCCTCGACCACGTGGCCGCCCTCGACTGCCACGTATGCGTCCATCATCGTTGTCTGTGTTGGGTGGTCAGCGGATAAGCGTTGGCTTTCAGTATCGAGTTAAAAAATCGAAGACGGTTTGAGGGCTCCCCCGGTGGGTCGACTATGGACGACGCTCACGAGAACGCGGCCCAAGATGTCCTCGCCGTCACGGCCGACGACGAGCCGCTTGAGGTGGTCAACCGGTTTGAGGCGCACACCGGTGATGGAATTCGTCACCGCGCGTTCACTGTGCTAGTCTTCGACCGCGAAAACCGCCTCCTGCTGGCCCAGCGAAGCCCTGAGAAACGACTCTGGGACGGCCACTGGGACGGGACGGTCGCCTCACATCCCGCTCCGGATGAGGACCAGCAGACTGCCGCGGCGACGCGACTTGAGGAAGAGCTTGGCATCGCTCCTGACCAGTACGACGATCTTAGGGTCACCGACCGGTTTGAGTACAAACGTTACTTCGAGGACCGGGGGGTCGAACACGAGGTCTGTGCCGTCCTCAAGGTCACCCTCTCCGATCGGTCGCTTGATCCTGTCGACGAGGAGGTCGGCGGACTCCTGTGGGTGCCCTACGATCGCTTCCAGAACACGCCCTCATATTACCGCCAGCTACGGCTCTGTCCCTGGTTTGAGATTGCCGCCCGTCGCGACCGCTCGTGATTCGAGTCCGTGGGACTGTTGCCGGAATCGCCCGGGTTTTTTCCTTCGTGGTCAAATTTTGTCTGTGATGGGCGATGGGTTTACACTTGGGGTGTCGGTACCGGACCACGGTGTCAACATCGAGTACGATCATGTCCCGATCACCGACCAGTCCTTCGAGAATGCGCTTGAGCGGGCCCGCAACGGCGACCGCTTGACCGTTGACGACGGGATTGAACTCATTACCACCGGTACAGCGGACCCCGGTATCGATCCTGAGCGGAAGCAGGCGGTGCTCGATGTCGCCGATGCCCGTCGCCGTGAGGTAGTCGGCGACGACGTGACGTTTGTCGCGAATCTCAACAACAACATCACCACGGCTTGTAACGTCGGTTGTAAGTTCTGTAATTTCCGGACACCATCACGCCGTCACCGCGGAGAGGGGTCTCCCGAGGGGAGCGGCTTCACCAAGACGCCGGCAGAGTCTCGGCGACTTGTTGAGGTCGCTCTTGATCGCGGTATCTCGGAGGTGACCTCTGTCTCTGGGCTTCATCCTGCTTTGACCCTTGACCCTGGTCACCGACGGATCCTTGAGTCACACCCCAACCCGATGCATGTCGAGTACGTTCCGCCGGACGCCTATGGTGCCGATCCGGGGAGCTACGTTGAACAGCTTCAGGCGATGGACGTTGATGGCGTCCACCTCCACGGCGTGACCCCCGAAGAGGCTGCCCACGCGCGACGGGGGACCGAGTGGGACTACACCGACGTGTACCGACGGCTGGCGGGGGCCGGGCTCGACTCGGTCCCCGGGACGGCCGCCGAAATCCTCGTTGAGGAGGTTCGTGAGATCCTCTGCCCGGGCAAACTCGGGACCGAGGAGTGGATGCACGCCATGGAGGCGGCAGCGACCGTCGGACTTGACCTTACGGCGACGATCATGTACGGCCACATCGAGAACGCCGCCCACCGGGTGTTACACCTTCGTCGAATCCGCGATCTTCAGGAACGCACGGGTGCGATTACCGAGTTCGTCCCGCTGTCGTTTGTCCACCAGAATACGCCGCTGTACGAACAGGGCTACGTTGATGGGGGGGCGAGTCCAGCCGAGGACGAACTGATGGTCGCCGTTGCCCGGCTGTTTCTCGACAATATTGATCACATCCAGGCGTCGTGGGTCAAACACGGTGACGCCGGTGGTCTCCGCCTCCTGCAGTGTGGGGCTGATGACTTCATGGGCACCTGTCTGTCCGAGGAGATCACCACCCGCGCCGGTGGCGACCACGGCCAGTACCGCACCGTCGAGGAGTACGTCGACCTCATCACCTCGATCGGCCGGCGCCCCGTCGAACGGTCGACCGACTACCGGCGGATGCACCCGATTGATCCGTCGAACCCACCGTTTGGACCGCAACTGGGGCCGCGAGCGGATGGCTCGCCAATGTTCTCTTAGTCGTCTGTAGCACTCGGTGCGACTGTCTGCCAGGGTTCGGTCCGGAAGCGCTCCGTGTCGATGACCGACAGCACCGGCTCGCTCACCCAGTCGTTACCGGGGGCGGGCACCCCATCGAACCATCCGGCCCGGGAGTCCGCGGGCAGGTACCGATCGTGGACGGGTAACCGTTCGCGGAGTGACACTCCAGCGGCAGCCGCCTCCGCAGCAAGATCCTCAATCGTCGGCCAGGCGTGATCAGGATTGATGTGATCGGTCGTCACCGGTGAGACGCCGCCAAGATCATCGACGCCACAGGCAAGCAGCGCCT
Organism: uncultured Salinarchaeum sp.; assembly: GCA_964520165.1. Classification (GTDB taxonomy): domain Archaea; phylum Halobacteriota; class Halobacteria; order Halobacteriales; family Salinarchaeaceae; genus CAZFMU01. Next base: position 3,987 of record CAZFMU010000110.1, read on the forward strand.
CGATTGGAGCGATGTTCGGTGGCACCTGTACGGCGACCGTCTCCGGCAGTGCGCGCCGGGCCATCGCGACAGTCTGTCGGAGGGTCTCGACGCTCGGTGTGCCCCGGTCCCAGCGGTCATTCTCGGTCACGGGCTGTACGATCACCTCCTGGATGTGGCCATAGGTCTCGTGGATCCGCGCGATCGCCTGGAGACTCTCAGCCCGATCGCGCGGCGTCTCGCCGATTCCGACAAGGATGCCGGTCGTAAATGGAACCCCAAGTGTGCCGGCCGTCCGGATCGTCTCGATGCGCTGGGCGGGATCCTTCGCCCGGGGGCCAGCGTGAGCGCGCACGTCCGCGGTCGTCTCGAGCATCACTCCCATACTCGCGTTGACTGGTGCCACGGTCGCCATCTCCGTGCGCGTTTGGTCGCCGGGGTTGGCATGCGGCAGGAGCCCTACCTCCAGTGCCATCTCACAGACCGACCGGAGGTATGCATGGATCGACTCGTACCCCCACTCCTCAAGTTGCGCGTGAATCCGATCGTATCGTGGATCCGGGTCGTCACCAAACGTGAACAACGCCTCCGTGCACCCCAGCCGCGCGCCGCGCTCAAGAAGTTCGCGCACCTGGTCTGGGGATAGTAACGTCGCCTCACCTGGTGGGTCATAAAACGTGCAGTACTCGCAGGTGTACCGACAGGCGGTCGTCAGCGGCACAAAGACGTTCCGCGCCACAGTAAGCCGATCGGCCGGTGTGATATCTGCCGGCTCGGTCGCGAGCAGCGTATCGATTCCGGGGACCCCAGACACGCTCCGGGGTCAGGCGGCGAACGGCAAAACGGTGCCGTTGTTCACGACCGGACCACGGTGGCCCCGCCGTCCGCCTGAACCGCGAAGCCATGATCGCGCAGCCACGTCGCTGCCGTCCCATCGGTGTGTAACAGCACCTCCGCGAGATCAGCCGGCGTGTCGATGTCCGTTGACAGTCGGTATGAATCGACCTCGGTGACCGACGCGTTAAGATCTGCGGCGATCTCCCGGTGGTCGCGGATCGACACGCCGTGATAGTCCACCCGAAATTCCGGGTGGCGCACGACAATGGCGTTTGTACCACCACCGCGCCCCGGTGCAAAGACGATGTCCGTGTCAGGGGCGGTCAGTCGCTTGATGGCGGCGGCGGTCGCCAGCGTGAGATCGGCCATCACAATCGCGATGGGCCCATCGGCTGTGGCCAACCGGGCGTTAACCGCTGGTGTTAGTGCCCGCTCGTCAACGTGTACTGGCCAGTCAAGATCGATCGGCGCCGTCGATAGTACGGTCGGCTCGTGTCCCGCTGTTGTGAGCGCGTCAAGCACGTCCGTGAGTGATGCCCGGGCAAAGGCCTCTCGCTCCGAGGGCGTCAGCACGTCGGCAAGACTGGTCTTCGGCGTCGACACATCGAACGGCACGATGACCCGCATGACCTACCACAGCCCGCCCACATACATGAGCGCCCCGTTCAAAAGAGCGGCTCGAGTTCGTCCTGGTCGTCCTCAACGAGTGATTCGAGGTTTTCGGTGCTCTCCTCTTTGATTTCCTCAATGTTGTCCTGTGCCTCGATGGCGACCTCCTGTAGCTCTTTGATCCGTGGCACGTCTGTCGCCCCGGAGAGCAAGACCACACTTGAGACCGTATTCGATCGCGGGAGCGGATAGTCACCACCGCGAATCTCCATTGAGCCGGTCTGCTCTTCGAGCCACTTCCGTCCCCGCTCAATCCCCTTTCGATTGAGATACTGTGGCGGTCCAGCGAGCACTACTAGCCCGCGCTCGACGGCATCGATCTCACACGGCAGGGTCAGCCGGCCCAACGCCGCTTTGCGCACGAGACTCGTGATCCGGTTGGTGGTGTTGGCGGTATCGATCTCCTCTTCGGTACCGGTAAACCGCGAGAGGAAGCCACTGTTGCGCGTGTTCTCGACCGTTTCGCTGGCATAACCGACCGTCGAGACCCCGCCGCCGGAGAGCGTGTTGATGATCTCACTTGAGTCAACGACCGACTCGCCAACGCTGTCGCCCTGTGAGATCTCCCCGGCACTAAACAGCAGACCAAAGCGGGTGACGATCTCCTCGTTGATCTTGTCGTAGCCACTCTCGATGGACTCGCCGGTGCGGCGCCAGGCGTCGTTATCGAAGACGAGCAGATTGTCGACCTCGCGGACGAATGTCTGGAATGAGCGGGCCGCATTGAGTGTGTA
>CAZFMU010000111.1:0-6199 GCA_964520165.1 uncultured Salinarchaeum sp.
CTTGGTTGCTCCCGCACAACCGGAGGTCATAAACGGCCGTCCGGAGGCGATGATCGCCTCAAGCCGGTCATCGGGGATGCCAAATCCGTCGATCTGCCCGTCATCGAACTGCAGGTCTGCAACCGACGCGATGTCGTGATCGATGAGATACCGGGCCAGTTGCACCCGGCGCCAGTGACCGGCTTCGCAGGTCTCCCAGTCCTCAAGAGCGGTCCCCTCATGCGGATAGAAGTTGAACAGGTGCGATTCACCGCCTAAATCGTGGACGCGCTGGACCGACTCGACGAACGCTCGTTCACTCTCACCGAGTCCGGCGATGAAGTGCGCGCCAAAGTGCCCCTCACCGAAGACATCACGGACGATTTCGAGTGCCTCCCAGTAGTTTTCCCAGGAGAGCCCACCGTCAACACCGGCGCCTCGGTGGGCGTGAAATACCTCCTCGGTAGCGGCGTCAACCGCAATGTCGCACATATCAGCGCCGGCGTCGGCGATGGCCTGATAATCTGTCCGCTCCATGACCTTGGGGCAACTGAGCAGACTGATATCGAGGTCAAGATCGCTCAACGCGTCGACCACCCGGCGGGTATCCTCGGCCGCATCCGGGTGGACGACCATCGAGACACAGACCCGCTCGATTTCGTCGTGCCCACGCAGTCGGTCTTTGACCTCCTCAAGCGAGACCGTCGGCCAGCCGACCCGGATGAAGCTGTCCTCGGTCCGCTCGCCGCGATCGCGGGCCAGGCCGCAGTACGAGCAGTTTGCCAGACAGCCGGCGGCGGTCCGTGGGACATCATAGGTGAGCAACAGGTTCGCGCAGTACAGCGGCGCATCCCGGTAGAGTTTCCCGGGGATAAGACCGGTTTTGATGGCTGACGCACGAGACATCTTGAGCTGTGCTGGATGTTCGGATAGATCAATGCTCATGCTTGATCAGGGGCTGAGCGGGCTGCCTCAAGAGTAACGGCGACGATGTCCTCGGCGGTAACACCAGTGATCGTCGGCGCCGCTTCCAGTGCCTCGATGAGTGCATCCCGCTCAAGTGGCGTCCATTTGAGTGCCGATTCGATTGCCGTTACGGTCGCCTGTGATGCAAAGAAATCACCGGTCAGCTGAATGGCGGCGAGGGTCTCGTCTTCGATCCGGGCGTACACGCGGAGAAGTCCGCCGTCGGTCTTCGTGGTCGCGGTCCCGGTGTCTGTCTCGGCATCGACGAGGTACCGCCAGTCGTCGGTGCTATACCGCTTCTCAACCAGCCGATCGATTCGTTCGCGTTCATCGGCGGTGAGCTGGTCCTCGGTAAGAGTGAGATCGAGGATGTCGTTGAATCCGGCGGCGACGGCGTCGGCAGCCGCTTCGACACCGACGCCAGCCTGTTCACTGACGGTGGTGATCCGGTCAGCGGCGGAATCAGCGGCCTTGTCACTCAGCTTTGCGTCAGTGAATGCCAGCGCGTTTGACAGCAGCGTATAGTCGATATCAACGAGCAGGCTACAGTGAAACTGCACCTCACTGGTGCGCTCCCACAGCCCAAGTCCGGCAATCTTGCGTCCGTCAGCAACGATGTCGTTCTTCGGAACGAACCGGGCATCGATTCCAAGACGATTGAGCGCCCTGACGATCCCGCTGCCGAAGTGCTCGAAGACGGCTGTGATGTTCCGTGGAAGATCGTGTGTCTCCCGATCAAGGGTCAGAGCGATACCAAGCTGGTCGGGAGTCATCACGATGGCACCGCCGCCCGTCAGTCGACGGTTGTACTCGACACCGGCACGGGTACACCATTCGGTGTCGATGTTCGCATCAAGATCCTGATAGCGGCCAACCAGTGCGGCTCGTTCGTAGGTGTACAGGTGTAACGCCGGCGAGCCCATCAGCACCTCGTCGGTCGCGAGACCGCGGGCCGCCGTCACCGATCGGTCGTGGATGATACGCGCCATGGTTACAGCGAACAGCAGGTATGGTGTCGGGTTGGTTCAAGGCCGAGATCCGTGGCGTAGTCGATGATTCCTTCTGATGGAAACGCGATGCCGTTAACGCCGGCCTGGATGGCGCGCCGTTCAATTGCCACCGAGTAGTCCGCCGTCCGCGGACGAGCACACCCCAGCATGATCGTCGTCTCCGGAAGGCGCTCGCGTGCCGTCCGGAAGAGGTCGCCAACGGCGGCCGGATCCGGCGGCTCAACGTCGGCCATTGGCGCCCCGGCGACGGGCATCACCACAACGAACACGAGCGTGTCGACCCCGACATCGGCGATCATCTCGATGGCATCGTACTCTCCTCTGATCTCCCCGTAGTGGAGTCCGGCGACAACATGCGGGATGAGGGTGAGACCGGCGGCGTCCAAGTGCTCAAGCGTCTGCTTGTACGCGTTCGGCGTGGTCTCTGAGAGGTGGTAGACCGACTCGATGGTGTCGGTCGCGCCGATGATGTCGACCATCGCCGCGCTGGCTCCGGCATCGGCGTACGCCTGTGCCGTATCGGGATCGTGGATCAATCCAGTGTGCAACGCGACCTCAAGTCCATTATCGGCAGCGACGGCGATCCCATCGAGATATGGCTCAAGGTCAACCTGTCCGCGAGGGTTACAGCCACCGCTGATCAGGACCCCCTCGGCACCACGCTCGGCGAGTTCGCGGACGCGTGTAACGAGTGTCTCGGGATCGGTCGCCGGGGCCATCCCATCAAGTACGGCACCGTTGCAGTGATCACACTGCAGGCTACACTGGGATCCGGTCACTGACAGCGACACGAACGCTCCCGCTTGACCGCTGAACTCGGAGGTCTCATACTCCTTGATCGATGGCGCGTGAAAGGCGATGACGTCGTCGAAGTGGGTTCGTCGGGTGCGCCATGCTGATGCGTACGCGTCCGGAATAGCTGTCACTCGGGTGGACATCGCTCGCCTTCAAGCGCCGTCGTCCGGCGTTGTTCTTCGTCGATTTCCTCACGCGCCCACGATTCGATGGCATCACCACCGACGAGCCGGTCGAAGTCCGCGTCGTCAACCGGAGCGAGGGCAAGTAACCAGTGGTCGTACGGAGCGAGGTTGATCTGCTGTGGCTCGCGGACAACATCGCGGTTGACCGCAACGACCTCGCCACTGATCGGAGCTGGTTTCGATCCGACAAACTTCGCGGACTCAAGATTCACCAGCTCATCACCCGCGGAAATCTCCTCGCCGGGCTCTTTGAGCAGCACGCGCTGGTAGGTGCCAGCCGCCTCCTGCTCAAAGTCGTCAACACCGATCCGTACCTGATTGTCATCGTGTCGCTTGACCCATAGGTGTGTTTCCGGATCGTACTGTCGATCCGCCGGGAATCGATAGTCGTCAACTTGTGGCATGCAATGTGACTAGTTCGATTGAAACATCAGTTAATTAGTCGTTTCGTTACCGGAACCAGACCTCGCTAACGAGAGCAGCAAAACCAACGCCCGTTTGTTTATTCTCGGTATATCACATCAACCAACCTATTAGTCTACGGGCTGTCAGATGTTGGTTTTCGGTCGTCGGCCGGCTAAATATGTCGATAAGCTATTTATTTTTGTCACTCAAAGCACAACTGACCATCAAGCACGAACAGCTGTTTCAATATGACAGGTTGAGCAGCACTCAACGGTTATACAGCTACAATTCCGCGGCAAGCGAATTATTCATACCGCTTGATGCGCGTGTATCTACCACATGGACCTCCAGTATCAAGACGGGGAGATTGACCTCGCGGTTGAGAATATTGGGGGGATCGAGCAGACGACCGTCACGCTTACTCGGGGAACAACGGTCCTCGCCGGTCGGAACGCGACCAATCGGACATCCCTTCTTCAGGCGATTATGGCGGCCCTGGGCTCGGATGATGTCACCATCAAGGGCGATGCCGATCACGGAGCGGTCGAACTCAAGTTAGACGACACAACGTATCACCGGACACTCCACCGGACGGACGACACCGTGCACGGCGAGGGTGACACCTTTTGTGAGGATCCCGATGCCGCCGAGTTGTATGCGTTTTTACTTCGCTCCAACGAGGTACGACGACGGGTCACCAGCGGCGGTGACCTCCGGGAGTTGATCATGGCGCCGATCGACACAGAAGAGATTCAAGCGGAGATCAACTGCCGCACCGAACAGCGTCGAGCGGTCTCCGAGGAGATCGAATCGATTCAGGAACTCAAACCACAGCTGCCGGAACTCGAACGGCAACGACAGGACCTCCGTGCGGAGATCGATCAAAAGCGCCAGCAACTGCAGGAGGTCGAAGCGGAAATTGAAGAGCACAATGCCACCGTTGACGAAACGAAGGCCGAACAGGACGAACTCGAATCGACGCTTGCCGAACTCCGACAACGGCGGGCTGCACTCGAGGATGTGCGGTACGATATCGAGACGATCACCGAGACAATCGAAGAGTTGCGCGCCGAGCGCGCCGATATCGAGCAGGAACTCGATGCGTTGAGTGTTCCAGACGAGGATGAACGGACGCATCTTGACGAACAGATCAGCCGGTATCGCAGACGCAAGCAGCAGCTTGAATCCGACCTCAATGAGATCCAGACGGTCATCGAGTTCAACGAGGACATGCTCGAAAGCCCAGAGTCAGGACCGGTCGAGGCGCTAGAGGCCGACAATACGCCGGTGACCGACGCACTCACTCCGGATCAGACGGTTACCTGCTGGACCTGCGGATCGGAGGTGGCCGTTGATCGGATCGAGTCGACGATCACCACACTGCAAGAGGTCGCGCGCGATCGCATCGGCGAGATCAATGACCTTGAGGCCGAGATTGAGGCGCTGGTCGAACAACGACAGACGATCGAACAGCGCCAGCACCGTCACGAGACCCTCACCGACCGACGGGCACAGATCGACGCCCAGCTCGATGATCGTCAGGCAGCACTTACGACCAAACAGGATCGACGCAGAACACTTATCGAATCAATCGAGCAACTCGAAACAGAGGTCGAAGAGCTCGAAGCCAGCGCTAACGAACACCTGCTTGAGCTCCATCGACAGGCGAACAATCTTGAGCACGAGATTGGTCGACTTGAGGCCGAACTTGAGGGCGTGACCGAAGAGATTGCCGATATCGAGTCGGAACTCGATCGTCTAGAGGAACTCACCGCTGAGCGTGAACAACTCGCCGATGAGATCGCCGATCTCCGGACACGGATCGAGACGATCGAAGCGGAGGCAATCGAACAGTTCAACGACCACATGGACGAGGTACTCGACGCACTTGAGTACGACAATCTCGAACGAATCTGGATCGAACGTCGGCAACAAGAGACCAGGGAGGGCCGACAGACCGTCACAGAAACCGTCTTCGAGTTGCACATCGTTCGACGAACGGATTCAGGACGGGCGTATGAGGATACGATCGACCATCTCAGCGAGAGCGAACGCGAGGTCACCGGCCTGATCTTTGCACTCGCGGGGTATCTTGCACACGATGTGCATGACACCTGTCCGGTCATGCTGCTGGATTCACTCGAGGCGATCGACGCCCAACGAATCGCCGATCTCGTTGCGTACATGGAGTCATATACTGAAATCCTCGTCGTCGCCCTGCTACCGGAAGACGCCGCCGCACTTGATGACTCCTACCCACGAGTTACTAACATCTGAGCGAACCGACCAGAGAACCCAGCGAAGTGTGTGATCTTGGGAATAGCTTATAATCCCGTACATTGATCATGGTGTTACCATGGCACATGAGATGGTCAACTACAGAGATGTACAGACTATCGCCAATTCGCGGCACTTCTTGCGGGACGCACTGAACACCAGTCGCCTGTGTTTTAGCGTTGTGGACTGCGATCCAGGGTGGGAGTCCTCGCCTCACGATCACGCCGACGACGCCGTCGAAGAGGTCTACTTTCTTGCCCGTGGAGGGGCGACGCTCGTCGTTGAGGAGGAGGCAATTGAGCTAGCCCCAGGCGACGCGGTCCGGATTGAGCCCGCGACAACACGACATCTTGAGAACGGCGACAACGAGAGTCTGGTGGTCATCGCAAGCGTAGAAGTATAGTAGATATATACATATGGTTTGAGAATTATGTAATAGAAAAGATCGATATTTTTAGCAATATGCTCATCGAGCGACGCAATTACATATCGTCGAATGAGAGCATAATACGGCGGTTAAGGCCAACTACGCTTATCTCTCTGGTCGCAGTGATATATCGTTTTTATACCGGTTTTGACGGA
>CAZFMU010000112.1:0-6150 GCA_964520165.1 uncultured Salinarchaeum sp.
GGTCGGCCGTCGAGACGCTGTCCGCGAGGCGATCAACCGGTGTCATCCTGATCGAAGCGCGTGACATATTGACTGTTAAACCATATCTGGATAATAACGTTAAAACGACATTAATATCCTGGCGTGACTCGTCATCGCTCGCCAACTGTTATGACGAGCTGAAACCTATTGATACCGCCGTATCAGCTATTACAATCAGTAACTAACGATCGAATACGGAACAACATTATAGCTTTATACCACCAATCCACTTGCCAGATCTGCTCCTAACAGTGGTATTTACTCCGATAAATACTGTGTGATTGCTGTGTTGTTTTAGCTAATATACGATAGATACAAGAAAAACGGTTGCGACAGTTCTTCCTCAAGTCTAGATACAACATACTATTGTTTCTAATAACATTAGTTGACGAGTTTGTCAAAGGACGGCTCATATATCGGCAATGCGGGTATCAACGAGCTCTGATGGAAGCGCGTCAGCATCTTCTATCAGGAGGGCCACGACGAGGTACTCGGCGTACTCACTGAAGTACTCGATCATCCCGGCCAGTCGATTCGCGTCGATCGCCTCAAGTGAGTCAAGTAACATGACCGGTACCGTCTCATAGACCTCGTGAACGAGGTAACCCGCGAGTGCAAACACCAGTCCAATGACTTCGCGTTCGCTCTCGCTGAGGTGAGCAACTGTATCCTCGTAGACCGTCCCGTCAGCCATACTCCGGACGATGTGTAACTCGAATGCGCTCTTATCGACGACCTGTTGACCCTGTTGGACTGACCGCTGTGTCCGCTCAATCCAGACCCGCTCGATGTTCTCGTAGCCAAGGATATCGAGTACCTCGGCCATGTGTGTATTGAACGCCTCAACCGCCTCGCTTTCGAGACGTTCGATGTGCGTCCGTCGTTCGGTCAGGGCGTCGGTCAGTTCCTCCCGCTGTGCTTCAAGACGACTCCGACGGTCAAGTTCGGCTTCGATGGTCTCGATTTCATCTTCGATCTCCGCTCGATCACGCTCAAGTGATTCAATCTCGAACTCAAGTCGATTCACCGTCTCCTGAAGATCAAGTACCGCCTCATCAACGTCCGCCTGGAGCGTCTCAACCTCGGCTTCGAGTGACGCGATCGTCGTTTCAAGCTCGTCGCGTTGCTCGATCAGCGAGTCGAGGGTTGTGCGCCGCTCGCGAAGCTCACGTTCGGTCTCGGAGAGTGACCGCTCAAGACGCTGTCGTTGATCACGCTGTGACTCAAGCGTTCGTTTGCGGGATTCAAGATCGTCAATGTCTTCCTCAAGCGACTCACGCATCGTCATCTTCTTTTCGCGGAGTGACCGTAGCGAGTCAAGTGCCGACTCGATCTGCTCGGGTGACACTGTCGACCCACAGGTCCAGCAGGTGACCGAGTCTCCGAGCAGTCGGTCCGTGGGATCATCCGGTTCGGCACGTAATTCCTCAAGCAGGTCAGCGTTGCCCGCAAGCACGTCCTCGTTGAACTGGATGAGTGACTGGAGGTCCGCGGTAGTGCGTTCGAGACGGTCGACTCGCTCGCGGAGTTGGCTGAGTTCGTGCTCGATGTCAGTAATACTGTCTTGATCGGCTCCAGTAAGTTCCTCGAGTTCCGCCTCGTACTCGGCCTTATCGGCCTTGAGTGCGGTAATACTCTCGCGTTCAGTCTCGATGTTTCGCTCAAGACGCTCGTACTGTGATCGGGCGTCCTCAAGCTCTTCGAGTGCCGTGTCGAGCTCCTCGTTGTCCGCACGTAGGGCCTGGATATCGCGATTGGCAGCGTCCAGTTGAGCGCGCCTGTCGGCTAACAGCTCGCGTTTGTCCTCAATCTGGTCCGTAAGCGCCTGCCGTTCGGCCGCAAGTTCTGGGAGCCGATCGTCGAGGCTCGATAGTTCCGCAAGTTGCTCATCGATATCTGCTCGTTCGCGCTCAAGCTCGTCAATTTCACGCGCAATGGCCTCCGTGTCGACCGGCCGCATGATCAGCTCCCGGAGGTTGTCCTCGCGGACAATTGCCCGACGGCAGTCGTTCGATTCGAGCAAAAACGCGAATAGCTCTGCTGTCGTTGGATCCTCAAGGTACGACTCACCCTCCAGTTGAACGTGTCCGTTCCGACGAGAGAGGCGCCGCTGGTAGGTGTCGGCTCCGATGGTCAATCGCACGGTTCCCTCATCCGCGTCGGCCTTGAGACTCGCTTGATCGCTTCCCATCACCGCCATAATCGCCTGCAGAAATGAAGTCCGATTTGTGGCGTTCCGGCCGGCGAGTACAGTGACACCCGGGGTGAGTTCGACCGTCGTCGTGTCGATCCCTCCGATATGCTCAATCTCGAAGGTCGCCGTCCGATCGACACGCTGGGTATCGTTCATACATCCGCCAGAGCGGGGGTCATCAAAAAAGCCTGCCGATGCTCGGGGTGCAATGGTGGATGGGCCGCTGCTGTGTCGATAACTATGACAATAGTACTGCTGTCATAGCTAGGACTCCGGACAGCCCTCCGATTGGAGAAACTCGCCGATCGGCACTTGACGATTGCACTCGGGACACTCAACGCGGACCACGACACTCACCGTTGGGGTGGAGTCGGATACGTCGGCAGCCGCCGTGGCGGCAACCGATCGAAGCCGACCCTTCAGTCGGTCAATTGTCTGGCGACGGTCGTCCGTCGACTCGTGCTCATACTGGATGCCCCGCTCACTGGTCAGATACGTGTGGACGGCCTGTCGGGAGACGAACGCGGAGCGAAGGGCGTCGACATCAACGCCTAAGTCCTCAAGTCGTCGCTCGGCCTGAATTCGGGTCCCGCTGCTGACATCGTCCGCGGTGAGAATGCGGTAGTAGTTCGCCGGTTCGCCGGTGAGCGGCGGGTGCCCGGCCGCCCGCAGAAAGTCCTCAACCAGTCGCTCGTTAACATACTGTGCCAGCTCCCGGAGACTCTTGTGGCGATCATCCTCGGCTGTCCAGTAGGTGACCAGTTCGTCACCGACGGCGTCAAGCTCTCGTTCCTGTAGTAATCTCGCGACCTTACCGGAGCGCCCTCGCGAAGAGTCGCGCGCTGTCATCGCTCGATAGTTGCCATGGGAAATAAAAAGGCATCTGGTCAACCGCCGGAAAGATTCGAAACGTCACAACATATGTTGGCGTTCAAACAATCACTTATTCGACTGTGCCGAACAGTCGGCGCATATCGCCCGGGGATCTGGCTTTGACACCGGATTTACGGAAATCAATCGGCGTTACCGTTCACGAGAGCTGAATCAGTCGGTCCAGCCGATGGTCGGGACTCTCGGATAGGCGGCGTATCGACCGCAAAAATAGCCGCTGACTACGGAGGGGTCCCGCCGAACTCCTCAATCAACGCGGGGACGACATCAAACAGGTCGCCGTTGATCCCATAGTCGGCCACCTCGAAGATCGGGGCGTCGGGGTCTGTGTTGATCGCGATAATCGTGTCGGCCTGTTTCATCCCGGCGAGGTGCTGGACAGCGCCCGAGATCCCGATCGCGATGTAGACATCCGGCTCAACCGTCTTGCCGGACTGGCCAACCTGTCGGTTTGACGGTAACCAGCCATTGTCGACAATCGGTCGTGAGGCCGCCAGCGTCGCGCCTGTCGTCTCGGCGAGTCGTTCGATCAGCTCAAGATTCTCTTCCTCTTCGATGCCCCGGCCGACGGATACGATAAACTCCGCCTCCGCGATGTCAAGGTCGCCAGCGCCAGTATCCTCGATGTCCAGTACGCGCGAGCCGAGGGATTCCGCCTCGGCCGTTTCGATTGGCGTGATTGTGGGATCGCCGGCGTCCTCTGTCGGCTCCCACTCGGAGTCACGGATGGTCACGACCGCCGCCGGTTCGGACACGCGAACGTCCGTCTGGACCTTCGAGCCGTACATCTCGCGGGTTGCCGTCAACGACCCGTCGTAGGCAATGTCGATGGCGTCGGTTACAATCGGCCAATCGAGGGCCGTCGCTACCGCCGGCGCATAGTCCATACCATTGACGCTGTTGGGCGCGAGCACGAACTGTGGCTCTACATCCGCAACGACCGCTTCGATTGCCTCAACGTAGAGATCATGATTAAACGCCTGTTCATGACGCAACGTATGGATCCGGTCGACCCCCGCGCGAGCGAGGTCCTCCGCAAGCCGGTCGGCGTCACCACCGATCACAACCAGGTGCAGTGTGCCACCGGTCTCCGCGACCAGCTCGCGACCGGCGGTAATGAGCCGGTAACTACCGTCGCGTGGTTCGCCCTCGCGGTGTTCTGCGACCGCCAGCACGTCACTCATCCCTCGATCACCCCCGCATCCCGGACAATCTCGGCGAGTTCGCCGGCTGCCTCGTCCGGGCCCCCTTCGATCATCTCGGCGTCGCTCTCGGAGGTCGGTTTGTACATCGCCTCAAGTTCGAGGGCTGGCGTGATTGCATCCCGATCGATCCCGAGGGCATCAAGATCCAGCACCTGCAGCTCCTTGCTTTGGGCCTGTCGGATGCCCATCAGACTCGCATAGCGTGGCTCGTTGATTCCCGTCTGGATGGTAAAGACGGCCGGGAGATTGACCTCGGTAACCTCCTCAAGACCGCCTTCGAGTTCCCGGTGGACGGTCGCCGGTTCGCTCGGGTCGACCACATCAAGGTCATTGACGACAGCGGCCCATTCGTACCCAAGCGCGTGGGCGAGCGCAACGCCGGTCGCGCCGAAGGCATCGTCGCTGGCCTGTACCCCGGTCAGGACGAGATCCGGGTCCTCGGCCTTGAGTGCGGCGGCCAGCACCGTCCGCTGGGTGCGCACGTCAAGGAGCGGCGGGTCCGCGAGGGCATCATCCCAGATCCGAACCGCCCGGTCAGCCCCCTTCGCAAGGGCCATCCGGATGGTCTCTTCGCTACGCTCGGGGCCGATCGCGACGACAACCACCTCGACATCCTCGTCGCGAGCCTCCTTGAGCTGGACGGCCTCCTCAACGGCGTAGTCGTCCCACTCGTTGAGGTCGTACTCCAGATACTGTTCCGGGATCGACGTGCCCGATACCTCAAAGTTGTCGTCCACTGCTGCCACTTCGCGCACGGTGACTGCAACCCGCATGTTCGTGTTGGCATTCCCGCAAGTCAGGTTAAATCTTTTCCGCCGATACCAGGGTGTGGCCCGACGTAATCTGTTTGTACCTGGGGGAAGGTGATCGTGGTATGCGACAACTGTCGCTGTCGAACGCGACCTTCGAGGGCAACAGTAACGCCTACCTGCTGGACGAGGGCGCCGAAACGGTGCTCATCGACAGCGGAGACAGTACCGATGTGTCTCGTGACCAGCTCCGGAGTACGCTCCAGGAATCCGGTCACACGTTCGCCGATATCGATCGGATCCTGCTGACACACTGGCACGGCGACCACGTCGGTCTTGCCGGCGAGATTCAGGCGGCCGGCGGGGCGACCGTTCACGTCCACGCGGCCGACGCTCCGCTCGTTCAGGGCGACGCCGACGCGTGGGACGACCTCCAGGCGTCCTGGCGGACCTATCTAAACGAGTGGGGCGTCCCGGAAGTCAAACGTGAGGAACTCTACGAGCACCTTCCGGGCCGGGAGTTCGTCTCGACAACCCCGACTGTCGAACCCATTACGGACGGCGCCCAATTCACCATCGGTGACACGCACCTGACGGCCAGACACGCACCAGGACACGCAGCCGGGCTGTGTATCTACGAGCGCGATGATGGCGTAGCATTCAGCGGCGACGCGCTTCTGCCGAAGTACACCCCAAACGTCGGTGGTGCCGACGTCCGGGTTGATCGCCCGCTGGCGAAGTACCTCACAACGCTTGACGCCATCGTCACCGCGGACTACGACCGGGTGTGGCCCGGCCACCGTGATGTCATCAACGCGCCGACCGATCGGGCCCGCGAGATCATCCATCACCACGAGGAGCGGTCACTTCGCGTGCTTGACGCGCTTGCTACCCACGCTCCGTGTGATGCCTGGCAGGTGAGCGATCATCTCTTTGGCGCGCTTGAGGCCATTCATATCCTCCATGGGCCAGGAGAGTCCTACGCACACCTTGAGCACCTGTGTCATACCGGTGCCGCCTACCGCGAGGGCAACGAGTACGATCTCACCGATACGACCCGAGAACTGCTTGACGCAGAGGCGACTGAGAC
>CAZFMU010000113.1:0-6124 GCA_964520165.1 uncultured Salinarchaeum sp.
CCGGAGACCTCCTCCTGGCCGGTGGCCTCCCCATCGAGCATGATCGGGCAGTGCTCGACGATGTACTTTGTCTCCTTGTCTTTGGGCGCATACTGGAGACCGGTTTCAGACGCATAGAGATCAACCTCCTCGGCATACCGTTCGATCTCGTCGTCGCGAGGTTTGAACCGGTCAATCCCCAGCAGGGTGCGGGCGTAATCGGCCACCAGCACCGACAACGCCTGGGCGGTTCCACCGGCCGAGCGGATCGGGCCAGCGTAATACACGGCGACGTAGGACGACCCGTCGTCGTTCTGATTGACCTCAACGCGGTCAATCCCCTCAATCGGCGCGGCGACGACCCCCTCAGTGAGCAGCGCAACAGCGGTCCGAACGGCCCCCTCGATGGTGCCCGCATCCGTCTCATAATCACCGACCCGCCCCTCAACGAAGTCCTCGACAAGCGCGAGGGCAATCTCCTCACGGCTGAGTTCCGTCTCGGTCTCGAACGTCCGGACTCGCTCGGCAACGCCGTCGATCCCGAGGATGTTTTCGACCCGGTCGGCCATGTCGCGGGCAGTCGGGATCTCGATCTCCGGTCGCGGGTCCTCGCCGCGTGTTTTGGCCTCTTCGGCGACGGCCATCGCGCGGTCAAGTTCGGCCTCGATCCGCTCGAAGTACTGCTCGTCCTCGGGTCTCATGGCGCTTGACCCCGACCAGACAGGCAGTCACACGCGAACAACGACGGCGTGAGACGGGACACGGTCACAGCCAGAGGTCAAGTGCAGTTGGCTCGTCGTAGCTCCGAACCAGTTCGGTATCGAACACCCGCATGTGCACCTCACCGGCAAAGGTCGTCCCGGCCTCAAGATGACCGGCAATGGTCTCGCCGTCGGGGCCAGAGAGGACGGCGTGGGTATGTGCAAACAACTCGCCGTCGAGACGCGAGATGTTCCCCACGCAGGCTGCCACTTCATGGGGTGTCTCGACGGTGATCGGCATGTACTCCTTTTCGTCTTGGTCGTAATACCAGAGCTCGGCGTCCTGAACGGCTCCCATCGCGGTGAACCACGCCGCCTCGGCATCAACCTCCGCCGCTAGCTCTTCGAGTTGGGTGCGCCAGTCTCGTCCAGTTTCAAAGCGACCGAGATACTCCGCGGTTGTCTCGACTGCGCGGTGTTGCATACCGACGGAGTATCGGAGGCGATGACTAAAATCTGCGCATCGGCCCGGCCCTATCGCCAGGAGTCAAGCTCGATGGCGTCAGTGATCTCCGTTGCGAGCCAGGCCCCATCCTCTGTGATGTCGGCGATGACGTACTCCTGTCCGACGCCGTCACCGTCAACCGAGCCGATGATGGTTGCATCGTCGTGCCCGTGGGGACCTGGTGAAGCTGCCATGTCAATACGTAACGCACCCACATATATAAGATCATCGAATTATCTTGAATCGGACGAATATCACCGGATTCGGGTATCAATGACAACGTGGGTGACTCCCTCGGCGTACGTTTTGATCTCCCGGGCGGTCATCGACACGATTGACCGATCGGCAGCTGCCACGGCCGTCTCAAGTGCCGACGCGGGGCGGTCCGGCGCAACCGCGGTCGGGACGGCCGCGTGGAGGTGTAAAACGCCATCGGGAGCCAGCGCCTTGAGGGCGGTATCGAGATACTCGGGCGCGTCGTAGTGGCCCATGACCACCCGGTCAACCGGGGGATCGACGACCACATCCCGGCAGTCTGCGAGGTAGGCTCCGACGCGATCGCCCACATCGTTGAGTTGTGCGTTCTCAATGAGATACCGGAAGGCCGTCGGGTTGATCTCGGCCGCAAGGACTTCTGCGCCAGCGACCGCCATTGGGAGCGTGAAGTAGCCGACCCCGGAGAACATATCGAAGACGCGCTCGGTCGTCTCGGTGGCTGCCGACGGGATTTGATCAGGGACCGTCTCCGGAGCCATCGCCGGGGAAGGGGTATCAGCGGCGACTGCCGCCGCCATCCTGGCACGCTCGGCTTTATTTCCGGGAGAGAACATCACCTCAGCAAGATCAAGCGCGTACTGGACGCCGTGCTCGGTGTGGATTGTCTCGGTATCACCAGAGCCGGCAATAACACGTCGGTCGGGTGTCCGGCGTGGACCGTCAATCCCCTCGCGGGCGAGGACCGTCTCGGCGTGGCCATGCAGATCAAGGAGCGCCTCGCCGACAGCTGTCTCATCCGGACATGCCGACGGAATGGCAACAAGAATGACCGACCCGACGACCGCCCAAGAGGAAGGCGCCGACGCCAGGTCGTCCTCGGACCAGCCCCGGTCGCGCAGCAGTGTCTCAAGGTCTCGCTCTCGGTAGGTCGGTGACACCTGTCGGGCGACCTCAATGACATCCGTCTCCGGCGGCGCAGTCACGGGAATCGCAAGGGTGCCGTCACCGTGCTCGCGGATCTGTCGATCGGGATCGTAGACCCCCTCGTCTCGAAGCGCCTCAAGCAGCGCCTCACCGCGGTGCTTCGGAACGATCGCTGCCAGTGGCTGCTCAGACATGCGCCGCCGGAAGCACGAACAATCCCGCAGTGGTCCTAACGGCCCACACGGTGTCGCCGTCAAAGGTGACATCCGACGGGCGAGCGACCGTGCGAGACTCGTAGGTCTCCGGATCAAGAATCTGAACGGCGTTGTCATCCTCGACGGCCACTAGCGTCGTCTCGATCGCGTCGGAAACGTGTCCGAGGCGCTGAGCATCAAGCGTTGGATCGCTCGTGTACTCGGCGCCAGTAGTGAGCCGCCGGCCGGTCAGCCGATCGTGGACCGAGAGCACCTGTACGGGGCCATCGCCGTCCTCGGGATCGATGAGATCGCCTGGGCGATACGCCGGGAGTCGGAGCGCGAAGGTTACCCGATATACCTCGTTGCCATCCCCGTCCTCAGTCACGAGTGTTTCTGACTCCGAGAGCGTGCCGCCTATAGCCTCCTGAATCCGGCTGGCGATCTGTCGGGCCAGCTGCGGGGTCGAGACCTTCATGTCGAGCCCGCCGTCGACGGAGACGATGTCGGTCACGAACGCCTCGCGGTCGCCATCATCCGCCGCGTCGGTCGCGATCTCCCATGCGATCTCACGGGCTTGATCGCACTCGTCGTCGGTCGGCTCCCGGTCGGTGGCGCGCACCTGAACAATTCCGCCGTGGTACCCGCCGGCCATTCGGCCACAGCGTTGACAGGTCCCGCCGGAGAGTTTCACCGGGACAACTGTCGAAGCCTCGATTGGTGTCTCCCGGACCGCGCCGGAGACACGACACTCGACATCGATGGTGGTCTCGTCGATCTGTTCAGGGATGACGCGCCAGGTGACGTGCTCGGCATCGACGTGGACACCAAGCGATTCCTGGACCGCGTCAATCGCGAGGTCAATCCGGTCGTCGGCGTCGACATCGACCCAGCGCTTGCCCCGCTTGACGGCCCCACACTGGGTGCAGTAGGTGAGTTCGATCCGGTCGGGGGCATCGATCAGGTCAAACGAGTCGAGATAACATCGGTCACACAGCGCGGGATCGCCACGCTGGAGCCGAGTCTCCCGATCGACGGTGACCGGCTCGCCGCAGCGGGGACAGATCGCGCGTGCTTCTGCCATTACCAGTAATACGTGAAGTGGGCGGTTAACCGTTGCTATGGCCACCCACACAGGACGGCGGGTTTATACTTGCTCGCCGGTTACTACATGACACATGAACTGGCAGACGGATTGGGGGCTTCGGGGTCGCATGCTGGTGACAGCAGGGCTGCTCGCCGTGTTGTACATCGGCTTCGTCGTGGTCCTCGTTGAGGTGCTGAACACGGCGCCCGTCGTCGCACTGTTGCTCGTCGGGGGGCTCTCGTTCGTCCAGTACTTCTACAGCGACAGTCTCGCGCTTCGAAGCATGGGAGCCAGCCGTGTCGAAGAGGCAGAGTATCCCGACCTCCATCAGCGGGTCACTCGACTGGCTCAGCAGGCCGACCTTCCCAAGCCTGATGTCGCCGTCGCCGACTCGCATACGCCGAACGCCTTCGCGACCGGTCGGAACCAGGAAAACGCTGTTGTCTGTGTCACGACCGGTCTACTTGAGACCCTCGACGAGGAGGAACTCGATGGCGTCCTCGCCCACGAACTCGCGCACATCAAGAACCGCGACGTGATGGTGATGACGATCGCATCATTCCTGTCGACGGTCGCGTTCATGGTGGTTCGATACGGGGCATTCTTCGGTGGCGGCCGGAACCGCAACGGTGGCATCGTGGTCGCCATCGGTGCGTCATTGATCACCTGGATTGTGAGCTTCCTTCTAATCCGGGCGCTCTCGCGGTACCGCGAGTACGCGGCCGATCGGGGAGCCGCCCAGATCACGGGGAATCCAAGCGCGCTGGCATCAGCGCTCTTGAGCATCTCGGGGAAGATGGATCGCGTCCCCTCCGATGACCTCCGAGAACAATCACAGATGAACGCGTTCTTCATCATCCCGGTATCCTCGGGGGTCATCGGGAAGCTCTTCCGGACGCACCCGACGACCGAGAACCGAATCGAACGGCTACAGGAGTTACAGGCCGAACTCGCCTAATCCGTCACGGCAGACAAACGATCACGATGGGACTGTTCGATCGGATGCAGCGGCTGTTCGCGACCGATGATACGTCCGACGACCGGCCGGCGGGCGACCCCGAAGACCTGCTGGATATCAGTGCCGCCGCCTTGCAGATGGAGACGATTGGCTACGAGCCGATTGGCGAGGCGGCGTTGTGTTTTCAGATCGATGACGCCGAGACGACGATCGACGAACTCCGATCGGTCGTTGAGGCAACGACCGATGAGGCAGTAACGGCGCGTGAGGACACCTATGGCTTCCAGTGGCTGGTCTTCCGCGCAGAGACGGCCGAGACGCTAGCGAGTGTACTCCAGTTTGCGGCGTCGGCCTTATTCGATAGTGGTCACCGCGAGGCGTTACTCGCGGCAGTGATCGGCTTTGTCGACGAACAGCGTGCTTACTGGATTTATTCCTTCGAGCGCGGGCGGTTCTATCCGTTCGTTCCAACCGGTGATGAGGAGCGCGACGTCACCGAGGAGTTCAAGCTCCGTGGTTCGCTGCTCGGCGAGCTCCCGGTTGAGGACGACGAGTCGGCGTGGCACCCCCTCTGGCCGGACCGGCCGGGGAATCACCCCTGGGAATGACTGGGACCCCGACGCATCACCGCGAGGTTTCGTGGAGTTTTACTTTCACTGGCCTGTTAACGGGTGGGGCAGTGTTTATGTGAGAGTGGGCACGAATCCCGGGTATGGCAGCAACGGATGACTTACAGGAACTCCCGGGTGTCGGGCCGGCAACAGCCGAAAAGCTCCGCGACGCCGGATTCGATTCGTATCAGGGACTGGCGGTCGCCAGTCCGGGGGAACTCTCGAACACGGCGGATGTCGGTGACTCGACCGCGGCCGATATCGTACAGGCAGCGCGCGAGGAGGCAGACATCGGCGGCTTCGAGACGGGGGCAACCGTTCTTGAGCGGCGTGAACAGATCGGCAAACTCGAGTGGAAGATCGACGAGGTCGACGATCTCCTGGGGGGTGGTGTCGAGACACAGTCAATCACGGAGGTCTACGGCGAGTTCGGGGCCGGGAAGTCACAGGTGACCCACCAGCTGTGTGTGAACGTCCAACTTCCACCCGAAAAGGGGGGGTTAGGCGGATCGGCGATCTTTATTGACAGCGAGGACACCTTCCGGCCGGAGCGGATCGACGACATGGTGCGGGGACTTCCCGACGACGCGATTGCCGCACTTCTTGAGAAGCGCGACATTGAGGGCGAGCCCGGCGATGAAGAGGCCATGACAGCACTCACCGAGTCTGTCCTCGATCAGATCCACGTCGCGAAGGCGTTCAACTCGAATCACCAGATCCTGCTCGCAGAGAAGGCCCAGGAACTCGCCAGCGAGAGCCAGGAGGACGAATATCCCGTCCGGTTGCTCTGTGTGGACTCGTTGACAGCACACTTCCGGGCGGAGTATGTCGGCCGTGGCGAACTGGCCGAGCGCCAGCAGAAGCTCAACAAGCACCTGCACGATCTCATGCGTGTCGGTGACCTCAACAATACTGCCGTGATCGTCACCAACCAGGTGGCGTCGAATCC
>CAZFMU010000114.1:0-6040 GCA_964520165.1 uncultured Salinarchaeum sp.
GGGGACGATCAAGTCTCATCATAACGTCGGTGGACTGCCCGAACGGATCGACTTCGATGGCATCGTCGAGCCCATGCGTGACCTCTACAAGGACGAAGTCCGGGAGGTCGCCCGGGCGCTTGAGCTTGAGTCGGTTATCGCCGATCGGATGCCGTTCCCTGGACCGGGACTGGCAGTGCGCATCCTCGGTGAGGTTACCGAGGAGAAACTCGCGGTCGCCCGCGAGGCAACCCATGTCGTCGAGGAGGAACTTGAGGCGTATGATCCCTGGCAGGCCTTCGCCGCGGTTATCGGTAAGGCGACGGGAGTCAAGGGTGATAACCGCGTCCACGGATGGATCGTCGCCGTGCGGTCGGTCGAAAGTCGTGACGGCATGACTGCCCGCGCCCAGCAGATCGACTGGGAAACCCTCCAGCGTATCCAGTCCCGGATTACCGGCGAGAACGACGATGTCGCGCGGGTGGTCTATGATGTCACCCACAAGCCCCCGGCGACTATCGAGTACGAATGACCTCTCAGCACACAAATAGAAACCGGGATAGCCCCCCGGGCCCTATTACCAGTATCCAATGACTTCCGTCGTCGTCAGCGGTCCTGACCCGAACGATCTTGCCGGCCACCTTGCCGATCGCGGCGCCGAGACGGTCTCCGTCGATGGTCTCGCTACCGGCGCGAAGCTGGCCGATGCCGGGATTGACTCTGCGGACGTGTTCGTCCTCACCGATCTCGCACAGGCGAGCGCCATTCCGGTCGCGCTTGATCGCAACCCCGAACTGCGGGTCATCACATACGATACCGACTCGCTCCCCGAGTTTGCCAGCGCGCAGACCGACCTCGCCATCGACCCGTCGCTGCTTGATCCAGGGCTGGTGGCAGAAGAACTCCTCCGATAGACCTTCACCTCCGGCGGTGTCGTCACTCCTCGTCGGCGCCGAAGAAGGAATCGAGATCCGCGCCGCCGGCGTCAGCGATTGATGCGTTGATCTGTGCGACTGAGTCGCTGATCTGACGCCCACGAACGGTCACGCGTCGCCGTTCGCCATCACGCGAGGGATTGTATCCGACGCCACCTTCAAGCAGGACCTCTTTGAGTTCCGGACCGGGGACATCCTCCCGGAGCGGCCGTCCGGCGTCGTCAGATCCGCCGGTCAATGTGAGTGTGCCACCGTCGAGACCGACGGCACCCCCGTCGACCTCTTCGCCGAGTTCGCGACCAACAAAGCGATTGGCGTCCTGTCCGTCTACCTCAAGTTGCTTCGATCGTCCCGATTCAGGATCTGAGACGACCACCTGAAAGGTTGCCATACCAAATCCGACTACTCCGGCGCCCAAAAGCACACCGAATCGGCGACCTGGACCGGTCGCTCCGGGCAGTGGCGAATCCGTTACGCTCAGGAATCCCCCGCTTGCACATGTGTATGTGGACCGACAACGACTTGAGATGAATCTCCGGGGGGCGTTCGATGCGACCGAGGGCCAGCGGCGGGCCGTTGTCCGTGCGGCCGGTGATCTGGCCGACTCGGGGAAGTACCAGGCCGACATCGGAGCAGCCCTGACGCCCGAGTTGGTTATCCACGAACTTCAGGATGCGCCTGATGATCACGACCTTGTCGAGTGCTGGAACTGGTGGATCGGCTCGCTTGAGATCGCCTACGGCGGCTACGAACAGTTCCGTGTCGTCCGGTGGGCCAGCGAGTAGCCAGATCGACGCACCCAAGCGCCTACTGGCCCATTGGAAACACATGGAGCTGGAGTTTCTTGGCGGCGCTGGCGAGATTGGTCGGAGTGCAATTCTCGTTAATGAGACGCTTCTGCTTGACTTCGGCATGAAGACGGCGACCCCCCCACAGTTTCCTGTCGGATCGCCTGATCCCGAGGCGGTCATCGTTTCACACGGTCATCTTGATCACGTCGGGGCGATTCCATCGTTACTGTCCGGGGATCGACGACCGCCGATCCACTGGACGCCGCCCACCCGCGAGCTAACGCGTGTCCTCGCCCGTGATACGCTCAAACTCCACGGCGGGACCTATGACTGCCCATTTACCGAAACCGAGCTCAAGCGCCTGCCGCAGGTGTCACAGACGCATGCCTACGGCACGCCATTTCGTGCGGCCGGTCACGAGGTCACGTTCTACTCGGCTGGGCATATCCCGGGAAGCGCGCACGTGCTCGTCGACGACGGTGAGACGCGGCTGTTATATACCGGTGATTTTCACACCGATGACCAGCGGCTGGTTGCCGGATCGACGGCGCGACCCGACGCCGATGTCGTCGTCTGTGAAAGCACCTACTCAGATGTTGAACACGAAGATCGCACAACGCTTGAAGAGCGGTTCGCCGAGAGCGTCAAAACGACACTTTGGGAAGGGGGAACCGTCGTTGTACCCGCCTTTGCAATTGGTCGAACCCAGGAAATGCTCATGATCTGTGAAACCTACGACATCCCGTGTTACGTTGACGGCATGGGCAAGCGGGTGACCGAGTTGCTCCGGCAGTATCCGTCGTTCGTCCGTGACAGTGACCGTCTCCAGCGGGCGAAGTCCCACGCCCGATTTGTGACCGGCCGTCAAGGCCAGCGCGAGCGCATCGCAGAAAAGAATGCGGCCATCGTCACCACCAGTGGGATGCTCTCCGGTGGGCCGGCGATGAGCTATATTCCGGCGATCCGCGACCGACCGGTGAACAAGATTGCGCTGACTGGCTACCAGGTTGAGGGAACGCCAGGGCGGGACCTCCTTGAGACCGGGAGTGCCGAGATTGACGGCCGACGGATGCCCGTCGCTGCACAGGTTGAGTCCTATGACTTCTCCGCGCACGCCGATCGTGACGGGCTCCGGACGTTTCTCGACGCCTATTCAGATGCTACGCTCGTCCTCAACCACGGCGATCGGTGTGCGGCGTTCGCTGACACCCTCACGGCGGATGGATATGAGACACGTGTCCCGGCGGTCGGCGACCGGTTGACGGTCACCTGACCCGACTCCGGATATCCGCTGTCGGTCCGTCATCACGCCGCCTTAACCGCCACGGCGCCGTTCGACCGGCCCCCTTTTTTACCCACCGTCCATTGCTCGGGTGTGCGCTCGTTTTCGGCGCAGTATCTTGAGGAAACCCGCCGTGGCCTCTGGGCGGAGTCACGGGACGCGCTATCGGGGCTCTCGCTGGCTGACCGCCAGCGCATCCTTGAGGTCGGTTGCGGTACCGGTGAACTGACGCGTGTCCTCGCCGAGGAGACTCCAGCGACAGCGACGGTGATTGCGGCCGATCGCGATCGGACACACCTTGCCGCGGCGAGCACCTATGGTGACCCTCTGGTCGCCGATGCGCTTCACCTCCCGCTTGCCGATGGGAGCGTCGACCTGGCCGTCTGTCAGGCGCTGCTGGTCAATCTCGCGAGCCCCGAGGATGCGGTCGCGGAGTTTGCGCGTGTCTCGATGGACCTGATCGCCGCCATCGAACCGGATAACGCCAACGTTACTATCGAATCGACTGTCGATGGCGAAGCTCATACTGCTGCCCGGGCCCGCGAGGCGTTTTTCTCCGGTGCGCACAGCGATCCAACGCTCGGATCGCGTGTCGATACTCTCTTCGATCGCATCGGCCTCAGGCGCGTCGAGATGACACGGTATGCGTTTACCCGGACAATTGAACCGCCCTACGACGAGCCGACGCTTGCCGCGGCGCGGCGGCATCTTTCCGGTGCTGGTCTTGCTGCCGACCGAGAGACACTCCTGGCTGGGGGACTCTCCGTCAGCGAGTACGACGCGCTTCGGACACGGTGGCGGTCGATCGGGCGAAAAGTGGCCGAACAGATGCAGGCCGGCACCTACCGACGCCGCGAAACTGTTCCGCTGTACGTCACCGTTGGCGCCGTAGCCTGACGACCCAGCGATCACTCTTCGAGGGCATCAGTGAACCCCCAGGCAGCCGCTCGTCGTTCGGCTTCCTCGCGCGCCTGCTCGCGGATCGCCTCAATGCGCTCTTCATCGGCAAGGAAGGCTGCCAGCGCGTCATCGTCGTCTCGACGGGTCGCCTCAAGGCGGCCCTCTGGGGCGGCCGCCCGCGTCCGACGGGCCAACCCCGGATCGCCAGCTAGCCGCTCGGCCGGCCGTCCCGGCGGGATTGAGAGCGCCCTGTCCGCGTGGATGGTGGCAAGCCGTGCCGACTCAAGTGCGTAGACATCGACCCGAAATGGTCCGAGTGTCGAGAGGGTGGCGAGCGCCCGTTCGCCAGCCACATCTCTGCCAGCGTGGTAGGCGACCATCGGAATGCCGTCCTCAAACGTGATGACTCCGCGCTCGCCGGTATCTAACACGAGTGCATCTCCGGATTCAATCCGGACATATCCGGTCAGTCGGTCTTCGAGGGCCATCTCAAGCATGCGTCCGAAGTTCTCGATAACACGTGATTGGAGTAACTGACCGTCACCGATCCCGAGATCCGGTGTCGCCTTGTCAACGGTCATGGGGGCTCCGGAATCACGGCATTACGGAACCGGTCGGCCACCCGGTCGGCGTCGTGGTCGTGAACCGTGATTTGGTCGGCAATCGATCGGAAGGCCGCCGCAGGAGGCGACTGTGGTGCGTGTGCCAGCAACGGTTTCCCTGCCTCCCGTGCCCCGCGAACCGCCGGATGTTCGGGGACAGTCCCGAGTAGCGGGCCGTCGAAGTACCGTTCGGTCTGTTCGGTAATCCGGTCGATTGACTCGGTCTTGGTCACTCGATTGAAGATGACACCGGCGCCATCGGTTCCATACGTCCGCGCATACGCTTGGACCTTTAGCCCGTCGCTGAGCGCCGGCACTGTCGGCTGTAACACGATAAGTGTCCGGTCGGCCAGCACAATCGGCAATACGGCGCTTTGCGACTCCAGTGTCGCCGGTGAGTCAAGAATGATCACGTCTGCGTCGGCGCTCAGAGTCGCGACGACCTCGCGCAGCTGTGTCGGATCGGCCGCTCGCAGTCCCTCAAGGCTCGTTCCACAGGGAACCACGCGCATCCCGTACCGCTCGTAGACGGCGTCGGCAACAGCGGCGTCGCGATCGGCAATGAGGAGGTCGTGGAGCGTTGTCTCGGCGTCCGCGAGTCCCGTGTGAAACAATAGGTTGGCCATTCCCGTGTCGGCGTCAACAATCGTCACCGCGTGATCGGCAGCGAGTGCCATGCCGAGGGCGACAGCACTCGTGGTCTTTCCGGTTCCACCCTTACCGCTCGCAACCGCAAAGACCTCGACCATTGCCTACTACTTCGTTGTTCCTCAAATAAAACATAGCGGATTCGGTGGTCATTCGAGTGGAAGCCCCGCCCGATCACTGAGTTCGGCGACCGCGATATTTTCTCCTATCAGGGCGGCTGTCCGATCGTAGGGAGTCCGGTTCTGCTCATCGATGGACGGCGGTGATGCCCCTGCCGCCTCGAAGACCGTCTCAAGAAACGCTCGACGGGCTTCGGCGTTCTCGAAGAGGCCATGGAGGTACGTTCCTACTACGGCTCCTTTCGCGGCACCCAAGGTCGCCGTCGGCTCGCCGTCCGGTGGGGCAAACGGGCGCTTGATCGCCCCGACCGCCCGTGTGCTTCCGGCGTGGATCTCATAGCCCTCGACACGGCCACTTGCTCCCGCGAGTGGTCCTGTCCCGGTCAGTTCGAGTTCGGTCGCTTCGACACGCTTGTCGGGGTTGAACCGCGTTACGACGGGTAATCGCCCGATCCCCGGAACCGTCGACCGATCTCCGCTTCCCTCAAGCGCGGCGTTCTCAATTTGCTCGCCGAGAAGTTGATAGCCGCCACAGAGCCCAACGATCGGCCCCTCGAAGTCGGCGATCCGCTCGGCGAGTCCGGCCTCTTGGAGGGCGAGGCTGTCGTCAACCGTGTTTTTCGAACCAGGAAGCACCACGGCATCGGCATCTGCGAGTGACGCCGTCAGTGGCCGGTAGGAGACTTGCACCCCGGGAACGCGCGTCAGCGGCTCAAGATCGGTGAAGTTCGCGATCCGCGGGAGCCGCGGGACAACGATCGTTACAGCCGCGTCGTCGCCAGAT
>CAZFMU010000115.1:0-5934 GCA_964520165.1 uncultured Salinarchaeum sp.
CCGAGACGGGACGACGGCCGCCCGTCTGCGCTCTCGTCGATTCGGAGTGCGAAGTTCTCGCCTGCGTAGACCGTCCGGTGGGGCACGATCTCCCCGGCGCGGTCCACGACCAGGTAGAGATCGGCGAACTCGTGGCCATCGCGGTAGTTGTCGAGTAGGGCCGCCACGAGCAGGGTGTGGTACTTCAGGCTCGTGTACGGGTAGTAGACACTCTCGTTGAACGCCGAGACGACGTCGCTCTCCAGCCACGCCCGATGCATGGCCGCCGGGTCGTCTTCGGTCAGGAGCGACCTCACGGCGCTCTCCACACCGTTGCGCGTGAACTCCTCGGGGTCGTACCGACTCTCGCCCTCAATGAGCGATAGCCGGTAGAGCGTCTCGTGGTTCTCCACTGTCTGCTCAGGCTGGCCGTTCGGCCGGCTGAGCGCCGACGCATCGCCGTCCGCACCGTGGGGAACCGTATGTACGGACGGCGGTATTCCTCTTGCTCTGAGCCCTTCTGATACCGACCAGAGCTTGGAAGCACTACTGAATAGAATAGGCGTGTTTTCAACTACTGGTATGGATGCACTGTTACCGGGCACGGTCCGGCCGGTCAGGAACGGCGGCCCTCACTCGCGCCGATCGTGACCCGGATAGTCGCGCTCGAACCGGGCGGCGATCTCGTCGGTCTCAAGTTCAATAACGGTCGGACGACCGTGCGGACACGTATAGGGGTTCTCGCAGGCGTCAAGGTCCAAGAGCAGTTGCTGGATTGAGCCGTCGGTCAGGGCGGTGTTGCCGGTGATCGCCGGGGCACAGGCCAGATCGGCGATTGCGTCGGCAGCGATAGCCTCGATACGATCGGATCCGTCGGTGTCCGCCGTCAGCACCGCGTCGAGAACGTCATAGAGGTGCTCCGGGGCGAGCGTATCACCAAACAACGCCGGGACCGTCCGGACGAGCACCTCCGTCTCCGAGCGCTCAGTGTGAAAGCCCAGTCGGGCTAATGCATCCGCCATAGCATCGAACGCCTCGGCTTCGGCCGGGGTCAACTCAAGGGTGACCGGTTCGGCCAGTGTTTGGATCTCCGTCTCGCCTTCGAAGGCGGCGAGCAGTCGCTCGTAGTGGATCCGCTCGTCGGCGGCATGCTGGTCGATTAACACCAGGCCCGTGTCGGACGCGGCGACGACGTACGTATCAGCAAGCTGGCCCAACACGCGAAGCGCTGGGAGTCCGTCCAGCTCAAGACTGTGTGTGTCCTCACCGTCGAGTGTCTGCTGGCTGGTATCGGAGAACTTCTGAGCAGGCGGGGTGTCAGGAAGGCGTGATGATGTCGGCGCCGAGGTGGGCTTGGTGGTTGCTGAGGGTGGATCCGATGTCGATGACGGCGAGTCAGTGGAGGGAGTCTCAGATGGACCGGTGTGTTCAAGATCGACGCTCGTCTCCTCGGGAGAGGACACCCCACGAGGGGCACTAGATCGAAGGTCGCCGGCGTCAACAAGTGTCTCGCGGACGGCCGATTCGACCGCCGTCTCGACGGCGTCCGCATTACTGAATCTGACGGCAAGTTTGCGCGGGTGTACGTTGACATCAACCGCATCCGATGGAAGCTCTAAAAAGAGCGTCGCGATCGGATACCGGTCGGCCGCCAGTTGTCCCCCATAGCCCTCGACGATTGCACTACGGACTACGTCCGGTTCGACGTACCGCCCGTTGACGTATACCCCGAGATACTGTCGGGAGGCACGGGTGGTCTCGGGATCGGTAATAAAGCCGTGGATCCGGTCGATTGGACCCTCTGGAGTATGATCAACCGGATGCATCGACTCGGCGACATCCCGGCCGTAGACGTGCATGATAGCCGACCGGCGGTCGCCCTGTCCGGTCGTCGAAAAGACCGTCGAGTCATCGTGCTCAAGCGTCACAGCGACATCGGGATTCGCCAGCGCGTACCGGCCGACGACCCGAGAGATGTGACGAAACTCCGTGCTCGGTTCGCCGAGATACTCCCGGCGTGCGGGGGTATTAAAGAAGAGATCAGTCACCTCAACCGTCGTCCCTGGCGGTCGGCCGGCTGGATCGACCGCCTCAATGTCCCCGCCGACGTACCGCAGGCGCGTGCCGGCGGCGTCACCCGTCGCTGGTCGGCTTGTGATCGTCATCCGCGAGACCGCGCCGATGGTGTGTAACGCCTCTCCCCGGAATCCAAGCGTCTGGATGGTCGTGAGATCGGCAGCCGTCTCAAGCTTGCTGGTAGTGTGCTCTTTAACCGCCAGCCGGAGGTCGGTCTCGCTCATCCCGATGCCGTTATCGCGGACGGTGATCGCGTCGATCCCGCCGTTCGCCACAGCAACATCGATCCGGTCGGCCTCGGCGTCGAGGCTGTTCTCAACGAGTTCCTTACAGACCGAGGCCGGTCGCTCGATTACCTCACCGGCAGCGATGCGTGCGACGGTCTCTTCGTCGAGTTCGCGAATGGCGGACGCCTCGGTGGGCACGCCACACCGAAGGACTGGGGGCGATAAAACTCCCGCGACGACGATCAGGCCTCGCGGTAGGCGACAATCGGATCCGGATCCGGCGTGACGATCTCAATCTCAAGATCAACCCACTCGGCACCGACCGCGCCGACAAGCCGCACCGGTTGGTCATACACCCAGGCGGCCACCTGCGCTTGGATCCGGGCGTACGCATCGAGTGGATAGCTCTTGAACTCGGTGAGTGCCGGCTTGTCGCTCGGATCAAGGAAGTCAGCCTTGGCATAGACAACAAGCGGGGACAGCGGGCCCGATGCGTGAACGCGGTGTTCGGTCGGCGGCGTCCGACCACCGATTCCGGCCGCGAGTAACGCCGCAAGAATGCGGACTCCACGGGCAACGCGGGCGTCGGAGTACGCCCCCTCCTCACGAAGTCGGGCGGCAAGTCGGGCGGCGAACACCCGCTTGGGGCGATACGCATAGGCATAGGTTCCACCGAATGAGTCGCGCTGGTAATCACGACGATAGAAGAACTCCTGAAGTTCCTCTTCAAGCACTTTCCCCGCGATGAGCCCGACCTCGCCAGCCGGTGCGGCAAGCTCACCGACGGTGGCGGCAACGCGGCCCGAACGGACCTCCTCAACGGGCGTGCCATCAGGTTCTACGTGGGTTTCACAGGAGGAACAGTACCACAGCGAGCAGTCCGGACAGGGGTGGAGTGGTCCACCACAGGCGGCACAGGACATCCCGCTGACTCGCCGCGGGATGGGCCTTCAACGCTCGCCGGTCTCAAGGCGGCGTTGCCACTCCTGGACGGTCGACATGAGTTCGACCGGAGCGGTCGACGCGACATCAAGGTCGGCGAGGGCCTCAAGTACCGCCTCGGCGTCCGCGCCGAATCGCTCCTCAAGCGGCGGAGGCGCGTCCTCGTCGGCTCCACGAACCTGACCGCTATCGAGGTCAAAGACGACCTGCGTCGGGTCGTCGTCTCCGCTGCCCTTGGCTTCAATCGCCTTCTCGTCACGGAGTCGATCAAGCACCGTCCGGGCACGGTCGACAACCGGAGTAGGAACACCGGCCAGATCGGCGACGTGGATCCCATAGGAGCGGTCGGTCGGCCCCTCCTGGACGGTTCGGAGAAACGTCACATCGCCGTCGCGCTCGTCGGCAGCGACGTGAACGTTATGCACGCCGTCGAGATGGTCGCCGAGAGCAGTCAGTTCGTGATAGTGGGTCGCAAAGAGTGTCTTCGCCGCAATCTCGTTGTGCAGGTACTCGGTTGTACTCCAGGCGATTGACATCCCGTCGTAGGTGGCGGTACCACGGCCGACCTCATCAAGGATCACCAGCGACTGATCACTGGCGGCGTGGAGGATCCGCGAGAGCTCCTCCATTTCGACCATGAACGTCGAGCGGCCCTGTGCGAGTTCGTCAAGCGCCCCGACACGGGTGAAGATACCGTCGACTGGGCCGATCCGGGCCTCGGCGGCAGGCACAAAGCTCCCGATCTGGGTGAGCAAGACGATCAACGCCACCTGTCGCATGTACGTGGACTTGCCGCTCATGTTCGGCCCGGTGACGATGAGGAATTGTCGATCATCGTCGAGTCGGGCGTCGTTTGGGACGAACTCGGTGGTGGTCTCGACGACAGGGTGTCGACCCGCTTCGATCGCGATTGGGCCACCGGGCGATCCAAGCGTCGGTCGCGTCCAGCCGCGATCAGCGGCGTGGGTCGCAAGGCCGGCAAGCGCATCAATCGTCGAGAGGGCCCGTCCGACGGCCTGGAGCAACGCGGCAGCGGCCGCAACCTCCTCGCGGAGGCTCGCGAACAAGTCAGCCTCGATGGCGGCTCGTCGCTGTTCGAGCTCAACGAGTTCGCGCTCACGGGCCTCAAGCTCGTCGGTGACGAACCGTTTCGAGTTCTTGAGCGTCTTGATCTCGCGAAAGCCGTCGGGGACGGCATCGGCCGCAGACTTGCCAACCTGAATGTAGTACCCGTCGGTCTTGTTGCGATCAACCGTGACGTGTCTGAGCCCATGCTCCTCCCGGATGGTTGCAGCGAGTGAGTCGAACCACGCCGTCAGCTCATCGTGTCGCTCAAGCACTGCGTCAAGCGTGTCATCATAGCCCTCAGCGATCACCGGTCCGTCGGTCGGTGAGCCGGCCGGCTCCGACCGGAGAGCCGTCTCGAGGGTGTCCCGGAGTGTCGCAGCACGCTCGTGATCAGGGCGATCAATGATATTCGACAGCGGCGACGACGCCAATTGATCGTCATCGGCGATAACCTCGGCCACGGTCGGCAGCACGGTAAGGGTCTCACGCACCCGCAGGAGGTCACCAGGACCAGCACTCCCGTGGGCGGCCTTGCTCGCCAGCCGTGGTAGGTCATAGGCGGCCGATAGTCGCTCGCGGAGTTGCTCGCGGGCAAGCGCCCGGTTGGTAAGGGCCTCAACCGCATCGAGTCGCTCCTTGAGCTGGTCGCGATCACGCGTCGGGCGGAGCAGCCACTCCTGGAGGCGACGACGACCAACACTTGTGACCGTGCGATCAATGGTCGCAAACAACGAGCCATCTGTACCCCCCTGCATGGTTTCGGTTAGTTCGAGGTTGCGACGGGTGGTAGCATCAAGCGTGACCTGATCGTCTCCCCTGGCGCGCTGGAGGCGGGTGAATGAGGCGAGCACGCCGGCGCCGGTCTCGGCGATGTATCCAAGTACCGCACCGCCGGCCTGGACGGCGGGGCCGGTCCGCTTGAGCCCGAGACTCTCGATGGCGCCTTTACCGAAGTGGTCTGCGAGGGTGTGTCGGGCCTGTCCGGGGGCAAACGCGTCGGTATCGTAGAGCGTAACCGTCGCGGTGAGATCGTCGTGAAAGCGCCGAACGAGCGTGTCGTCGTTCCGGACCGTCGGGCCAGGCAGGAGTTCGACAGGATCGAACCGGTAGAGTTCGGAGAGAAGAGTATCGATGTCTTCAGCCGTTGTTACATAGAACTGACCAGTGGTAACGTCAGCGAAGGCAAGCCCATAAACATCGGCATCAACCACCGCCGCGAGATACCGGGCGTCGGCATCGGTCGCCTCCACAAGAGTGCCGGGAGAGACCACTCGATCAAGCTCACGGACGTGTCCGTTATCGGTCTCGGTCTGTTCAGCGACCGCCACCCGGTAGCCGCGTTCGACCAGCGCGGTGAGATACGGCGTCAGGTCGTCAACGGGAACACCTGCCATCGGGTAAGACTCGCCACCGGCGGACTTCTGTGAGATTTTTAAATCGAGTTCGTCGCCCACCGTCTCGGCGTCCGACCCAAAGAACTCATAGAAGTCACCAACCTGCATGGCCAGCAGGTCGGCATCAGTCGCGTCGCTAAGATCGAAAAACTCGCCGACGATCCCCTGTGCCATATCCGAGGGGGAATCGATGGGTGGATAAAATCCTTGAGTTCCGCGTACGACCACGTTGATCAGCAATGATTACC
>CAZFMU010000116.1:0-2103 GCA_964520165.1 uncultured Salinarchaeum sp.
CCGATGCGATCGAGTCGAGCCCGAACTCCGGCTGTCATGTAACCAGTATGGTACTCTGTGGCAATTTAGTTTATGTTCCTTCCGATTCGGTCACGCCACGGCGGGCTCCCGCCGCGAGGGAGGCGGTATAGTCCTCAAGTTCAGCGGCGATGGCGGCCGTTGGTCGATCGTTGTCGACACCATCGGCGATCCGGTCGACAAGCGCACTGCCGACAATGACGCCGTCGGCGCCGGCCGCGACGACCCGCTTGGCGTGTTCCGGGGCACTGATACCGAACCCCACCGCCTTCGGCAGATCCCAGTGGGCGAGTCGGTCAAGGCTCTCGGTTGTCTGATCGGAAAGGTCCGACCGGGCGCCGGTCGTCCCGAGTCGGGCCTGGACGTAGACGTATCCCGATCCCAACTCACGGATGCGTTTGAGCCGGGTGTCGTCGGTCGTTGGCGCGACGATGAAGACGAGGTCGCGGTCGAACTCGTCGCAGGCCGTTTGGAGCGGCGCCGCCTCCTCGGGCGGGAGGTCCGGAACGACGAAGCCGTCGATGCCGACCTCGGCCGCCTTACGGACGAAGGGTTGAGGACCCTCAGCATCGCCATAGCGGTACAGCAGATTGTAGTAGGTCATACAGACCAACGGAACCTCAACATCGAGATCGTCGACAAATGCAAAGTACCGCTCTGGCGTCATGCCCGCGGACAACGACCGGACGGTCGCCTCACGGATGGTGGCGCCATCGGCCACCGGATCGGAGAAAGGGAGGCCGAGTTCGACAAGGTCGGCCCCCCCTTCAACGACCGCCTCGACGTACGCCTGTGAGGCCGCATAATCGGGGTCGCCGGCGGCGAGGTACGGAATAAACGCCGGACCGTCAACGAAGGCGTCGTCAATCCGGCTCATCGGTCACCCCCCTCAAGCACGCTCAGATCCGGAGCGTCCGCAATCGCTGCAGCATCAGTCTCCTCAAGGGCGGTTTCGAGGTCCTTGTCGCCGCGTCCGGACACGTTTATAATGACGGTGTCGCCGAGGTCATCGGCATGGGCTTCGAGATAGCCGAAGGCGTGGGCGGTCTCAAGCGCGGGGATGATTCCCTCGGACCGCGAGAGGCGATGAAACGCCGCGAGGGCCGTCTCGTCATCGACATTCGTCGGGGTAACACGTCCGGTATCGACCAGGTGTGCGAGTTCGGGGCCGACCCCGGCGTAATCGAGGCCGGCAGAGACGGAGTGCGATTCCATGATCTGGCCATCGGAGTCCTGTAGCAACTTTGTGCGGGCACCGTGGAGGACCCCCTCATCACCGGTCGATAGGGTGGCCGAGTTCGGCGCGACGCCCGCTTCCTCATCGACCGTGAGCGAGGATCCTCCGGCCTCAACGGCGTAGAGGTCGACCTCCTCGTCATCAACGAAGTGGTGGAAGGTGCCCATTGTGTTCGAGCCACCGCCGGCACAGGCAAGCACAGCATCGGGCAACGCACCGATCGTCTCACGAGCCTGCTCGCGTGCTTCCTCGCTGATAACGGCCTGAAAGTCCCGAACCATCCGTGGGAAGGGGTGTGGACCGACGATCGACCCGATGACATAGTGAGTGTTCTCGACCGTCTCGGCCCACTCACGCATCGTCTCGGATATTGCCTCCTTGAGCGTCCCACGGCCGACATCGACCGGAACAACATCGGCCCCGTTGATCAGCATACGAAAGACGTTGGGGCGCTGTCGGTGAATGTCGGTCCGCCCCATGTAGATCTCACAGGGCATATCAAGGTGGGCAGCGGCCATCGCCGTCGCAGTGCCGTGCTGTCCGGCACCGGTCTCAGCGATAATCCGCTCTTTGCCCATGTACTTCGCCAGTAACACCTGCCCGAGGGCGTTGTTGAGTTTGTGCGCGCCACCGTGGAGGAGATCCTCGCGCTTGAGGTATACCTCGGTGTCGTACCGCTCACTGAGGGCATCCGCCCGCTGGAGTGGCGTTGGACGACCGCCGAACTCCCGGAGTCGGCGACGGAACTCGTCGCGGAACCCCTCCTCGTTCTCAAGGACGTACCGTTCGTAGGCATCCTCAAGTTCTTCGATCGCCGGCATCAACGCCTCCGGCACGTACTGTCCGCC
>CAZFMU010000116.1:2203-5807 GCA_964520165.1 uncultured Salinarchaeum sp.
GTCCCGTCAGATACTTGGGGAAAGGCGGCTTTATATCGGCTAATCACCGTAGCGCCCGTAACAGTCGGTTCGGACGCGATGGACAGCGACCAACCATGGACGACACCGGGAAATACCTCATCCACGCAGAGATCGTCGCAGACGGAATCGTCGAACGGAGTGACGTTGTCGGAGCGATTTTTGGCCAGACCGAGGGACTCCTCGGTGACGAACTCGATTTGCGGACCCTCCAGGACGCCTCGAAGGTCGGACGGCTTGATGTCGATGTCGAAAGCGAGGCCGGACGATCGACCGGAGTGGTAACCATTGAGACGAACCTCGACCGTGTGGAGACCGCAACAATCGCCGCCGCACTGGAGACCATCTCGCGTATCGGCCCGTGTCGGGCGACAGTGACAGTCACCGATATCGAAGACACCAGGGCGGCCAAGCGTCGGGAGATTGTCGAGCGCGCAGAGGAACTATTACTCGAATGTTTCGAGGGCGGGCTCACAAGCGAGGAGATCATTGATGCTGTCCGGCAGCGGACACAAGTCGAAGAGATCACCACCTACGAGGAGTTGCCCGCCGGGCCGCGGATTGAGACTGCCGATACTGTCATCGTAGTCGAGGGGCGGGCAGACGTGCTCGCGTTACTCAAGGCTGGCATCGAAAACGCCATCGCCGTCGAAGGAACCGACGTTCCTGAGACGGTCGGGGCCCTCTCACGCGAGCGAACCACCACGGCCTGTCTCGACGGCGACCGTGGGGGCGAGTTGATCTTCCAGGAGCTAATGCAGGTCGCCGATCTCGATTATGTCACCTTCGCGCCCGACGGACGCGCCATTGAGGATCTCGATCCCCAGGCGGTCCGGACGACATTACGACAGAAAGTCCCGGTCGAACGGACGGACGCACTACCGGATCAAGAGCCGACAGAGGAGGCTGCGACGACAAGCACGGACGGGGCAGGCGTACTTACGGTCACCGAGCAGTCGGCCGATCCGGCGGTTGAGAAGTCAGCGACAACCGTCCCCGAGCACGGACAGGCCGTTGTTGGGGCTGACACCGCTCGACTCCTTGATGCCGACGCAGAGCGCATAGAGGAAGTACCCTCGGGAGATCTTTTTGAGGCCATCAAAGAGACTGAGGTGGTGCCGGCGACCGTCGTCGTAGACGCCGCTGTGTCCCAGCGCCTACTCGATGTGGCTGCCCAGCAGGGCGTTCGGCGGGTCATCGGGACTGAACTGGGCGCGTTTACAAAGCGGCCAACGGACGTCCGGATACAGACAATCGAAGATCTCGTGTGATCAGACCGGTGGAAGCACAGCAAGTCCGGCCAGGACAGCGCCAAAAGCGGCAACAAGACCGCCGGTAAGCGTCGCCGTGAAGTTGACACTCCCGTTCCCAAGAAATCGTCCCTCAAGCGTCGCGCCGAGCAGACTATCAACAGTCATGCCGAGAACCCCCGCAACGGCGACAATGGCTGCCCCCGGGAGCGCAACACTCGGAAACAGCCAGAACATGAGCGTCGCAATAATGCTTGCTCCGGCGACGCCGGCGAGTAGTCCCTGCCAGGTCACACCGCCGTCGGTTCCCGGAGGAACCGGCTCAAACGTCGTGATCAGTCGTGTTTGACCGTACGGGCCGCCAATCTCACTAGCGAGAGTGTCACTGAGAGCGGTTGCCAGCGATCCAGCGAACAGGAAGGCGTACAATAGTGGATCACCGGTTAGAAGGTCCGCATCAACGAGTGAGAAAAGCACCAGACCCCCCATCGCCGCCCCGGAGTTTGCAAGCACATTCTCGCCTCCGCGGGCCCCACCGTTAGCCTCGGCGACGCCGCGATCACGCTTGCGCTCATACCGGAACTTCGAGGAGGCGCCACCGATTGCGAAGAAGGCCAACAGAAGGGCGAACCAGCCGTAACCGCCGAGCACGATCGTGGTCACACCGAGGAGGATCCCGGCGACCATCCCCTCGATCGAGGCCGCATCAAGGAGAAACGCGAGCAACCCCACACCGCCAGCGACCCCGACAGCGACC
The DNA here is from genome assembly GCA_964520165.1 of uncultured Salinarchaeum sp. GTDB lineage: Archaea > Halobacteriota > Halobacteria > Halobacteriales > Salinarchaeaceae > CAZFMU01. Next base: position 4,229 of record CAZFMU010000116.1, read on the forward strand.
GCGACGGACACGATACTGGCGTTGATGTCAATGGCAACGAACAGCCACAGCAAGAACGCTACCGAAAACATCACCGGTGGTTCGTCTCGCAAAAAGAGCATCGACCTGATTAATGCCCCCAGGAGAGCCCCGGTCAACACAAGTGTGAGCACCTCTGCGTATACGAGTGGGAGCCCGGCCGTCACAGTAATGACGCCCTGTCCAAGGCCCCCACCAGCCAAGCCACCCGCAAGGTCACCCAGAATGGGCGCACGGGTCGTGCGGGCACGGACCAGTTCGGCGCCGACGTTTCCGAGGACAACAATCAGCACGGTCGACACGAATACCGGCATTGGGAGCGACCCGTAGCTGGCGATTACCGCGAGAACAGCCGCTGACAGTGCGAAGCCGAAGAGTCCACGGAGTCGACCGACCTGGTAATCACCCGGACGCGCAAAGAGATCGAACAGTGGGCCATTACTGACGACGATGGCGACAAGAGCGATCAGGGCAAAGGGCGCCGCAGCAGCTGTTCCTAAGGCCGGGCCAGCAAGAGCCAGCAGACCAATGAATGCGAAGCCGACCGCCCGGCGCACGTTAGAATGCACGCTACCGAACGATCATACAGACGCTCACTTAACGATCCCGAAGCAACCGGAGGACTTACGCGCCGGGATCAGTTGTCTGCCGGCGTGGGGCTCTTCGACCGGTATCTCGCACTCCGCACCCGGCTGGCCGGGGCTGAGCCGCCGGCGCACGTCGCATTGGTGGTTACCGAACGCGATCTGCTCGAACCGGACGGCTATGAGACGCTTGCGGCGTTCCTTGACTGGGCCGTTGAATACGGTGCCGATCGGATCACAGTATATGTGAGCGTCCTTGATCGGGAGGCGGTTAAACCGTTGCGCCGGGGGCTCGGACAGATTAACGCACCACGGTCAGTGAGCATCGTCGGGCCCGAAGAGGATGTGCACGGGACGGCTCCGATTCGAATCGGAGTCGGACTCGGAGGCAAACACGAGTTTACCGAGGCCGTCCGGACGCTCGCCGAAGCGGCAGCCGTCGGGAAACTTGATCCGGCGAACATCACCGAAGCCGACATTGAAGCGTCACTGGTCTTTCCGGACGATCCCGATCTCATTATCAAGACCGGGGCCGAGCGACTATCGGATTTCATGATCTGGCAGTCAGTCTACTCGGAGTTGTACTTCACCGATGTCAACTGGCGTGACTTCCGCAAGCGGGACTATCTCCGCGCAATCTACGACTTTAAGACGCGAAACCGGCGGTTTGGCCGGTGATCGTCGGGGTCGATCCGACCCTTTTTATGTGAGTAGTTGCAGAGTTTGAATTGCAATGCCACGCGGTACGGTTGACTTCTTCAACGATTCCGGCGGTTACGGATTCATCGACACGGACGAGTCCGACGAGGACGTGTTCTTCCACATGGAGGATGTGGGGGGTCCCGACCTTGAGGAGGGACAGGAGGTTGAATTCGAAATCGTCCAGGCCGACAAAGGACCACGCGCGAAAAATCTGACCCGCGTCTAGCGGGCAGCGACGGTGAACGACTCCGGGGCGACGTTCGTCATCCCGTGCA
>CAZFMU010000117.1:0-5630 GCA_964520165.1 uncultured Salinarchaeum sp.
TCGCGTCGATCGACTCCGCGTACGATCGAACGGCGTCGGGATCGGTCGTATCGAGCAATTCGACCTCCGTCGCGAGTGCCTCGATGCCGGGGTTTCGGTTGCCGGCACAGGCGTACACCGTCGGATCGTGCTCGCTCGCGGCAACCGCCCGTGTGATGGCGTGCTCTCGCCCGCCCCCACCGACGACGAGTACGGTCTCGGACATGACTCTATCTGGATCCGCGGTAGAATCGGCCTAAAGGCTGCCGGTCCCTCGCGAGCGTCTGTCGGACGTCTGACGTCGGAGTGTGATTTTTGCCACCGGCACCCCTCCACACGGTCATGACCAAGACCGATACCGAGACGATCACCGTCGGGGAGCGCAGTGCCGGACCGCCGGCGGCCGACGAGACGACCGCCGGGACGCCCGTGACGCTCCCGGTCGTCGAGCTTCTGACCGGGCGGGGGTTCATTACCGGTAAGTCCGGCGCGGGCAAGAGCAACACCGCCTCGGTCGTCCTTGAGGACCTGCTGGCGAACAACTTTCCGTGTTTCATCCTCGATGCCGACGGCGAGTACTACGGTCTCAAGGAGACCTACGAGATCCTTCACGCCGGTGCTGACGAGGAGTGTGACATCGTCGTCTCGCCCGAACACGCCGAGAAGCTCGCGAGTCTGGCGCTCGAAGAGAACGTCCCGATCATCCTCGATATCTCCGGGTACCTGGACCGGTCGGCGGCCGACCAGCTGGTGCGCGAGACCGCCCGACACCTCTTTGCCAAGGAGAAGAAGCTCAAAAAGCCGTTTCTACTGGTCGTCGAGGAGATCCACGAGTACATCCCCGAGGGAGGTGGTCTCGACGATACCGGTCGGATGTTGATCAAGATCGGCAAGCGTGGACGCAAACACGGCCTTGGGCTTCTCGGGGTGAGCCAGCGTCCCGCTGACGTGAAAAAGGACTTCATCACCCAGGCCAACTGGCTGGTCTGGCACCGGCTGACCTGGGACAACGATACTCGCGTCGCTGGACGTGTCATCGGTGACGCTCACGCCGAGGCGATTACCGATCTTGACGACGGCGAGGCGTTTCTCCAGACCGACTGGACTGACGCGGAGATCCGCCGCGTCCAGTTCCGTCGCAAGCGCACCTTCGATGCCGGCGCGACGCCCGGGCTTGAGGACTTCGAACGCCCCGAGCTAAAATCCGTCAGCGAGGGCCTGCTTGCGGAACTTGAGGACATCTCCGACCGGCAGGAACGCCGACAGGACCGCATCGAGGAGCTCGAAGCCGAACTTGAGCGCAAGGAGCGCCGGATCGACGAACTCGAACGGGAACTCGCCCAGGCGAAGACCGTCTCGGATGCCGCCGAACAGCTCGCTGCGGCGGTTGGTGACGGGACGGCGGTGACAGCCACGTCCGACGATGAACTCGCCGATCGTATCGAGACAATCGAGACGGCCGTCGAGACGCTAGCGACGCGACTCGACGCTCTTGAGTCTCCGTCCACAGAGGAGTCGACGGCCTCGACCGCGGTATCCGACTCGCTTGGGTCGGTCCTTGAGTCGGCGCTTGAGACCCCCGACACCGTGGAGGCGTCCCCGTCCTCGGCGGCGTCCGACGGGGCTGATTCGCTCCCTGATGTTGATTTTTCGTCCGCGTTTGATCCCTGGCCAGAAGCGCTCAGCCCTTCCGATTCCGATGACGCTCCGACGCCTGACCTGACGACGTCGACCGAATCGCCAACGCGCTCCGTATCGAGCGCTTCTAGCGCAGCCCCACCGGTTCCCTCGGCGTTGTCGCCTGCCGAGCGTGAACGCGCCCAGGCGGCCGTCCGCGCGGCGACCTGTCCACCGTCGGCGGCCGAGACGGTCCTTGAGCGGCTTCTTGAGACGGCCGCAACCCCCGAAACGCTCGCCGACACCCTTGAGACGCCGACCCAGCACGTCTGGACACTCCTCTTCGAGTTACGCCAGCGCGATCTGGCGACGCGCGATGCCGAGGGGCGGTACCGGCTCACAACTACAGCCACGTCGGTGCCCGATCGCGTCAGTCTATGACACCTATCCCCAACCTTTAGGTCCGCCCCCGTGTGATACCACCAAACCCGCCACGTGTCCATGGGGTACCGGCTGACCCGTGTGTGGTCGTGTCCCGGTGCCGGTGGACTACCAACTCGCCTCAATCGCACCGTTGAAGGATGCGCACCGACCATCACGCAATGCTATCTCACGGATGACGGCTACTGAATGGGGGATTATCACGGGAGTTAGCGTCTCGCACGCTCGTGCGACGGTTGACGAGCTGACCGCTGCGCGTGCGGACTCCCAGCAAGATCGGGTCTCATCGCTACTCCGTCGTCCGGATGTCTCCGAGGCCTTCGCGCTACAGACGTGCAACCGGTCGGAGGCCTATGTCGTCACCGAGGACCCAGAGACCGGTCGAGACGCCCTCGCCGACATTGCTCCCTCGGTGCGCGAGGGGGCGGTCGTCTACCGTCGTCACGAGGAGAGTCTCCGACACCTCATGGCGGTCGCTGCTGGACTCCGCTCGCTCGTGATCGGTGAGGATCAGATCCTCGGTCAGGTGCGCGACGCCTATCACGACGCCCGCGAGGCCGGAGGTATTGGCCCCGTCTTTGAGGAGGCGCTCCCAAAGGCCTTGCACGTCGGCGAACGTGTCCGTACCGAGACGGCGATCAACGAGGGCCACACTTCCATCGGCAGTGCCGGTGTCGAACTTGCCACCCAGGAACTCGAACTATCGAGTGCGCACGCGTTGATTGTCGGCGCCGGCGAGATGGGGGCGCTGGCTGCCCGGTCGCTCGCCGCCCACGGTATCGACCAACTAACGATCGCGAACCGGACGGCCGAGCATGCTACCGAACTCGCCGATGTGATGCGCTCGTCTGTCTCTCAGCCGGTCGACACCATCGCCCTTGAGCGCCTCGGCGCCCGGCTGTCCGGTGCGGATGTCGTGATCGCGGCAACGGGCAGCACCGATCCGGTCATTACCCCCGACATCGTCCCGTCGACCGATACCCTCGTCTTCATGGATCTCGCGCAACCGCGTGATGTCGCGCCGGCCGTCGCCGAGCAGGCCGGCGTCACCGTCTACGATCTTGACGATCTCAAGGCCGTCGCCAGCCGCACCCGCGAACAGCGCCAGTCCGCAGCGACGCGGGTCGAATCGATCATCGACTCGGAACTCCAGCACCTTCTGACGCGCTTCAAGCGCAAGCGTGCCGATGAGGTTATCGCGGCGATGTACGAGGGGGCCGAGGCGATCAAACAACAGGAACTCCAGCAGGCGTTCTCCCAGCTTGAAGCCAACGGTGACCTCTCGGAAGCCCATCAGGAGGTCATCGAGTCGATGGCCGACGCGCTCGTCAACAAGCTGCTGGCGGCGCCGACCGATAGCCTCCGGGAGGCAGCCGAGAACGATGACTGGACGACAATCCACACGGCACTCGAGCTGTTTGACCCCCACTCCAATCCGAGCCAGGAGATGCACCCGCCGTCGGTGACGGCCCAGGACGACTAGCTCAGTCGCTCGCCTGTGGTTGCCGGCCGGTCGACCGAGAGGGCGGCGGGACACCCGCAGGGGTGTCATCGTGGGTCGCCCACGGGAGCGGACACCGGTCGACCGTTTCGTTGACGTGGGCGTACTGCTCCGGGGCGTTCGCCAGCGGGTGTGCGGGATTGTAATCGCCGTCGATGCGCGCTGCCCGCACCTCACCGAAGCCGGCGAGCCGTGCCAGAATTCCGCGCCAATGGTGCTCGGCCGCTGTGGGGATTGAACACTCACGCGGTAACTCCGCACCCGGGAGGCGCCGTCCCAGGACGGTGACGTTGACGTTTGCCGCGAGCTCGTCGTGATCAAGAAGAATACCGACCCGGGCGTCTGACGGAGACCGTTCGGCCAGCACGTCCAGGCCAAGGTGTAACGCGCGGTACTCGGCGACGTTGTTGTCCGGGGCGTGATCGGACAGGGACAGCCGTGCCACCTGCCGTCCATCGTAGGTTTCGATTACGGCCCCGAGCCCGCCGTCGCCGTGATCACGGAACGACCCATCGGTCGCCACATAAAACTCCCGTCGGTGGGTCTGTGGCGGATGGGCGATGTGCGGGGTCGGTGCATCGTCGAACAGGTCCCGGAGGGGTGGCCGGCCATGAGCGGCCATGGGCATCGTTGGCGGGGCGGGAAAATAAAGACTGGTGTCAACCAACGGGATCGAAACGCTTGAGCAATCCGCACCAAAACTCACCGGCCGTGTCGGGATATCGCGATGCGGCGTTGTTCCTGTCGCTGGCAGCGGCCTGGGGGGCCTCGTTCGTTGCGATCAAGGCTGGTCTCTCGTATTTTCCGCCGGTATTGTTCGCGGCACTCCGGTATGATATCGCCGGTGTATTGATGATCGCCTACGCGTGGTACGTTCTCGATGACCCCGTTCCCCGCGGACGCGACCAGTGGGCCGTTGTTGGAGTCGGTGCGGTGTTGATGATCGGTGCCTACCACGCCCTGTTGTTCATCGGCGAGCAACACACCACCAGCGCGGCGGCGGCGGTCATTGTCTCGCTTTCGCCGGTGTTGACGACCGGACTCGCCCGGATCGCCCTGCCCGAGAGTCGGCTAGCGCTTCCCGGGCTTGTCGGCATTCTTGCTGGCCTTTTCGGCGTCGGGTTGATCGCTCGCCCCGATCCCGCGAACCTGCTTGCACCGACCTCCGTCGGTGTCGGGCTGATCTTCCTTGCGACGGCGGCCTTCGCGACGGGGAGCGTGGTGACAAAGCGCATCGATGCGGGACTTCCGGTTGAGACCATGGAGGCGTGGTCGATGCTCGGCGGGGCGGTGCTCATGCATGCCTGCAGCCGACTCATCGGTGAGTCCATGGCCGACATCGTGTGGACGCTTGAGGCCCTTCTTGCGATCGGCTACCTCGCCATTGTCGCCAGCGCGATCGGCTTTCTAATCTACTTCGCGCTGCTTGACCGACTCGGCCCGGTCGAGATCAACCTCGTTTCGTATGTCGCTCCGATCGTGACCGCGGTTGTCGGCTGGCTCCTTCTCGGCGAGACTATCGACGCGCTCACGCTCGTTGGCTTTCTCGCGATTGTCGTTGGGTTTGCCCTGATCAAACGACGAGCGCTGCTTGACCGTCTCCCGGTCGGTCACTCCGGTTGATACGAGTGGCCGACGGCGAGCGCAACGACGTTGAGTGCGAGCAACCCCAGAAAGGCAATCGTCTGCGAGACGGTGTTAAGCCCGGTTGCAAGCAACGGGAGGTATAGAAACGGCAGCGCGACCGAGAGCCAGAACCCGACGAACCTGATGGGCCGTTCGGCGCGCTGTCGGAGGGTCGCTAACGATACTCGTTCGTGCTCTTCGGTGGGGGCGTCCGAGTGCATGGATGGGTTCGACATGGGGACCAGCGTGTACTCACACGTATGACCCAGATGGGCATATAACCCCCCGAGCGTTCGCTGATTTTGCGACGTTTTACACCGACTTGAGAACGAGTAATCACTGCCTGAAATCGCTCGAAAAAGTTTACAACCTTCTCTGCGGCCGTGTTGCCGTTACTGGAATCCAATCCGACTCTGGCGACGCTCGCCTGGCGGTCGGCCGCTCCCGCCGTGGAACTCCTGCTCGA
>CAZFMU010000118.1:0-3955 GCA_964520165.1 uncultured Salinarchaeum sp.
TGTCCGGCAGCCACGACCCGATATCGCCATCGTGGTTTCCCTTGACGAGTGTTACCGAGACCGACGCCGGGAGGGACTCGACCAGCACCTCAAGTTCACCGCGTTCGGCGCCGCCAGGACCGCCGATCGAGTGCATAAAATCCCCCAGAACGACCAGTCGGTCCGGATCGACCGTGTCGACGGCTGTCAGTAGTGTCTGTCGTCGCCGCTCGGCCTGGTTCGGCGCCTCAAGGCCCTCCTCGGTGCGAAGCGCCGCCTCGATCCCAGCGTGATAGTCTGCGACAACGAGCGCCTCCTCATCACCGAGATTTGCGGTCGCAAGCGCCTGCCCGGGAAGCGGTCTGATGTGTGCCATCCGGGGGTTAGATCGGCTTGAGTCGTCCCTCAGCCGGTTCGTAACACTGCCCGCCCATCAGCGCGTCATCGATGGCCGCCTCGACGGCGTCCTCATCAACGCCGGTGTGCTCGACGACAGCGTCGATGAGTGCCGCACGGTCGGCTCCCTCGCCCTCGTCGAGAGCCGCCATTCGATCGAGCAGAACCGACTCGATGTCCGCTACTGAGTCGTCGGCTTCGGTGTTCTCCGTCTCGGTGTCGTCTGTCGACGGCGTATCCGTTGCCGTGTCGGCCGGTTCCGCCGCGTTGGGTGTCGTCTCAGGCGTCGGCTCGTCTGCGGACGACCCTGCATCGAGGTCTGTGCCTGTCGAGAATTCAAGGCCGTGTTCCTCCTCAATCTGCTCACGTTCCTCCTCGTCGAACTCATAGAGCTCGTCCGTCTGAGTGATCGCTTCTGATCCCTCCTCCTCAGCAGTCGATTCCTCCGTGGATGCCGTGGAGCCTTCCTCGTCTTCGTCCGTCAGCATCTGCTCCGATTTCCCGTCCGGTGTCGGCTCTTCCGGCGGTGTGAACGACGGTTCCTCGGCATCCTCACCGGCTGTTAGTGTGTCTGTCGCGGCCTGCTCTCCGGTGTCGCCGGTCGTTGTGCCCGCCGTCACCGATTCGTCGGTATCTGCTGTTGTCTGAGCGGGTTGAACGGCAACATCACGGAGTTGTGCGGCAACGGCGTCACCACGTTCATCAGGGGCAGGAGTCGTCGCATCGACCTCGTCGCGCGCACCGGTGACGACCCCGAGCGCCTGTTCGACGACCGTTTTGAGCCGCGTCAGGTAGGTCGGCGTTGTTCCGTAGTGATCGATTGCGAGCGTGACTCCCTCGGCGAGGCTCGCGTTCACCCCAGCGGCTTCGAGTTCGCTCGTCAGTTCGACACCGCGTGCACCGCTGTCGAGTCCACGGGCTATCGTCGCAATCCGGTTGAGTGTATGCTCGGCCGTCTGGACCACCCACCGATCGCGCGTCTCTACGTCAACAGCGTTGACCGACTCCGGTCGGATCGACGTGAACACCCGGTCGCCGTCCTCCGGCTCAAACGTATTCGCCTTGCCTGTCACCGCAAGAAACGCCGGTGGCTCTGCCCGTTCGAGGAAGGTCAATGCGTCCGGCTGGTACTGACCCGCATAGACGATGAACACCCCGGTCGGATCGGCAATCCGGGCGCGGACCATGTTCTCGTTGACCCGCTCAACGCCGGTGAGCACGCCAACGACGAACAGCCGGTTGATCCGCGCACCGGTCGGTGTCACCACGTACTTTGGTGCCCGCTCCTCGTCGCTCTCGGCGTACTCGAAGGTCGCGTCGTCGTATTCGGCGGCGAACAGTCGGTGGGCGACTTCGCGAGTGCTCTCGACGCTCATTGTCCGACCTCCGCCAGGATTGCCTGTGCACGCTCACTTGGGTCGTCCTGCACCCGCTCGAAGGTGCTTGCGTCGAGGTTGGCCCCGTACTCATCGACCGAGAGGTGTCCCCGGACCCGGTAAGGGAATCCGACGATTTCCTCGGCAATCGCCTCGCCGACGACGGACTGATCCATGGCCTCGCGGGCCGCCTCCTGGGCGGCGTCGAGATTGCCCCCATAGACGGCCGCCGTGAGCTCGTCGTCAAGGACGACCGTCAGCGTCCCTGTCCCGTCGTCGAGAATCGCCTTCGTGCGCAGATCCGGCTCGCCATCGACATCGCCGTGAGTGCGACACTGGCCGTTCTGGATGACCCGGTTACACTCCGGACACCGCTCGATCAGTCCGGAGCCGTCACGCACCCCCACGACCGTTCCGACCACCTCGACGTCGTAGACACCACCGGTGCCGACCGCCTCTCCGATCGAAAAGCGCTGTGCGGTTGCACTCGGCTCAATCGACCGGTCAAGCGTGTCGACGGTGCTGAACTGCGAGAGATTCACCTCGGGAACGCCGCGGAACTCCCGAACATACACGTCCGACAGCCGGAGGGTTGCCCCCTCGGTGAGTTCCGGCCGGTCAGTCCAGTCGGTGAAGGGAAGCCGGCCGGATTCGTCGGCGAGCACCCCACTTTTGATCGTTGTCTCGCCGTCGCGCCCGTTGATCGTTCGCGATTCGACCTCCTCGATGAGCACCTCCACTGTTCGTCCCCGATCGCCAACCGAGAGATCCGCGAGCTCACGGCGACCCCCAACCGGATAGGGAACGTCAAGCGTATCGGACTCGCGGGTCACGGTCGTTGCGTCGTTGAGGTTGATTTCCGGGGTGCCCTGGAACTCCCGTACACTCGCGTTCCCGATGGTCACGGTCTCGCCGGGTTCAAGCGCGAAGTCCTCCCACGCGGTGTATCCGATACGATCGGTGTCGTCGGCGAGTTCACCCTCGTAGATGACCTGTCGTTCGCCGTCGTACTGGATCTCGCGAGTGCCGACGGTGAGCACCCGTGCGGTTACACTCACACTTGCGTCCGCTGTCGTGATCTCCTCGATGGTGTCGACGGTTGGTGCGTCTGATCCCCCGCCATCGCCGTCGCCGTACTTCCGTCGGAGACTCTGTACGGCCTCCTCAACGGGGACGCTGTACTCAACGAGGTTCTCAAGATCCGCTTTGACCTCCTGTTTGTCGACGCCGAGGTCGGAGGCAAGCTCCTCAGCGCGGTCATCAAGAGACATGCACATGTGTTCGTCTGGCCAAAATAAAAGCGTTCGCTGTTCGGCGATCACCACAGCGTGTTGTTCTTTGTCGGCCGACACCGAACGCGACGGTGGTGCCGATCCCGCCCACAGAGAGTGATGCTGTCCGATGCCAGGCTGAGTTCCCCGACCGGTTGGTGCTGTCCTGTCGGCGACGGGTGGATTCAAGTTCCCGCGGGGATCCTATCGTATCGATGGATTCCGATCACGTTCTCACGGCCAAACAGTTCTCGCGGTCGGATATTCTCGCGGTACTGGACCGCGCGGCCGAGTTTGACGCCGACGTGCACGCCGCGCGCGAGCGTCATCCGGGAGCGGTACTCGGACTGCTCTTTTTTGAGCCTAGTACACGCACGAAAATGAGCTTCGAGACTGCCATCACGCGGCTGGGCGGTGACACCATCGACATGGGGGCTGTCGAATCCTCCTCCGTCTCGAAGGGCGAGACGCTCGCGGATACCGTTCGGGTGGTTGAGGGCTACGCTGACGCCATCGTCCTACGCCACCCCCGTGAGGGCTCGGCACGGATGGCCAGTGAGTTCGTCGATGTGCCGCTGATTAACGCCGGTGATGGGGCGGGACGGCACCCGACACAGACGCTGTTGGACCTCTATACGATTCAGCAGTCGACCGGACTCGATGACCTGACGATCGGTATCATGGGTGACCTCAAGTACGGCCGGACGGTCCATTCGCTGGCGACCGCGCTGACGGAGTTCGACGCCACCCAACACTTCATCAGCCCGGAGAGTCTCCGACTTCCCGAGCGCGTTCGGTATGATCTCGCCGATGCCGGAGTAACGGTCCACGAACACCGAACCCTTGAACCGGTACTCACCGAACTCGATGTCTTGTACGTCACCCGGATCCAGCGCGAGCGGTTCCCCGACGAGAGCGAGTACCGCGCCGTGG
>CAZFMU010000118.1:4055-5517 GCA_964520165.1 uncultured Salinarchaeum sp.
GTCACCCGGATCCAGCGCGAGCGGTTCCCCGACGAGAGCGAGTACCGCGCCGTGGCCGGTGAATACCAGATCGACGCCGATACACTTGCGACAGCCGCTGATGATCTCACCGTAATGCACCCGTTGCCTCGTGTTGATGAGATTGCTCCCGATGTCGATCGCACCGAACACGCTCATTATTTTGCCCAGGCACACAACGGCGTCCCGGTCCGAATGGCCCTCCTTGATCAACTCCTCGGTGATGGCCAATGAGCAACAGCGAACACGAACTCCGCGTCAGCAAGATCAAAGATGGCACCGTTATCGATCACGTTCCCGGCGGCGCTGCGCTGCCGGTGTTGGCCATTCTCGGCATTGACGGCACCGGTGGTGAGACAGTCTCGGTGGTCATGAACGTCTCGAGTGACTCACTCGGGCACAAGGATATCGTCAAGGTTGAGGATCGCGAGCTCAGCGAGGACGAGGTCGATGTGCTCTCGTTGATCGCCCCCGAGGCGACGATCAATATCATCCGTGAGTACGAGGTGGTCGACAAACACCATCTTGAACGCCCCGACGAGGTTACAGGCGTACTCACCTGTCCGAACCCTGATTGTATCACCAGCGGAAACGAACCCGTCGAACCCACCTTCGAGGTGCTTGAGGATGGCGTTCGTTGTCGGTACTGTGAACGGATCGTGCGCGAGGATATCGCCGAGTTGATCGTTCGGTGATCTCCGCGACACAAGCGTGAAGTCCCGCCCCGGCGAAGAGACACCGATGCAACCGAATCGGGTTGACGCCGCCGTTGATCTTCTCTATGGCGGGCTGATCTTCGTGGCCGTATTACTCATGCTCCGCGCCGGGACGGTGACCGGTGTCGCCTTCGGCGTTGGCGTCTTGCTTTCTTATGTGCTGCACGTCGCCTGGAAGATGGCCCGGTTCGACCCAGAGTGGATGACCTCGGAGGTCGCTGAAGAGGTCGAGACGACCGTCACCGAGTCCGTTGAAGAGACTGTCGCCGAAGAGGTCGAAGAAACCGTCGCAGCGGAGGTCGAGACCACCGTGACCGAGTCCGTCGAGGAGACCGTCGCCGAGGAGGTTGATGAGGTACTCGAACGGGTTGAGGAGGTCGACGAACGCGTCGAACGACGGCCGAAAAAACAGGAACTTGAGGAGGCAATCGAGAAGGCGACCGACGACCGGTCCTGATCCCGGCCGTTGCTCACCAGAACTTCAGCTTCCGTTTGACGGACTCCCGCTTGAGCCGCTGGATGTGCTCGGTTAGTGGAATGTCCTTTGGACAGACCTCCGTACAGGAGAACTGTGTCTGACACCGCCAGACGCCATTGGACTGCTCAACGAGTTCCATCCGTTCGTCGTTCAGCTCGTCTGGCTCTCGCTCGTCGAAAATAAACCGGTAAGCCTTGTTGATGGCCGCCGGTCCCAGGTACTGGTCGGGATCCTTGGCGATTGTACACGA
>CAZFMU010000119.1:0-3662 GCA_964520165.1 uncultured Salinarchaeum sp.
TCCGTCGGAGGTCGGGGTGATCCTCGAAGGTGATCCCCATCAGGTCGTAGGCCTCACGTTCGTGCCAGTCGGCCGTCCGAAAGACCGGAGCGGCGCTTTCGATCGTCGGGTCTTCCTTTGAGGTTGGGACGATCACACTGAGTTCATCCGTCGGATCCGCGAACCGCCGCAAGTGATAGATCGCTTCAAAGCGGTCAGCGTATTCCTGGGCGGTTACATTTGAAAGGTGATCGTATCCCGCGTCCTCGCGAAGTCGGGTCAGGGCCTCCTGGACGGCATTCGGCGGGATGACAACGCCAGGCGCGTTGTGGTGTGCTTCGGTACCGATCACTAGATCCTCAAGCAGCGCTTGTGGATCGGCCTCTTGGTCGCGATCAGGTGTTTCGAACGTACTCATGCCGAGCCCACCCAGTCGTAGCGCATCACGAGATCCTCTTCATCGATCTCTTCGGCGAGCGTGTCGATCAGCTCGTCGCGGTCAAGATCGGCGAACTCCTCAAGTTCGTACGGTTCGACGACGACCGGCGTCGATTCGCCGTTGGCAATCCGCTCTTGCAGTTTTGCAACGCCATAGATCAACGCCTCGGGACGGGGGGGACAGCCCGGTACGTGGATATCAACCGGAATGACCTCTTCGGCCCCCTTGACAACGTTATAGCCCTCTTGGAAGGGTCCACCGGAGATCGAACACGACCCCATGTTGACGACAAACTTTGGTTCGGGCATCTGGTCGTAGACGCGCTTCATCCGCGGGGCGAACTTCGAGACGATTGTTCCTGGGATGATGATGACATCGGCCTGCCGTGGTGAGGCCCGCGGGACGCCGGCCCCAAACCGGTCGAGATCGTGCTTGATTGAGTAGGTGTGCATCATCTCAATACTACAGCAGGCAATCCCGAACTGCAGCATGAACATCGACGACCCCCGGGCCCAGTTCATCAGCTTATCGAACTTCGTGAGAATAAACGGGGATGCACCGAGCGCCGAGCGCAGCTTCGAGTTAAACCGGTCATCGAGCCCCGACCCGGTGTCACCGTTCTCAACAGCCGGATCGACGGCCGGCCGGTCGGCCTGGTCACCGCTCATGACTCGGCCCTCCGTGGTGGACGACTACTTCCAATCTGGCTCCGGGCCCAGCGCAGTGCGCCGGTCCGCCACGCCCACGCCAGTCCCAACAGAAGAATGGCGATGAAGACGAGGACGGGGACGAGAGCCACCGTCACACCAGCTGTCCCGACAGCGTCTCCAAAGATGGTCGCCCACGGGAAGATCAACGCTGTCTCAACATCGAAGACGAGGAACAACAGCGCCACCAAGTAGTACTGGACGGTGAATCGGCCCCCAGGCCGTCCAGTTGGCACCTCCCCACTTTCGTAGGTGGCGCGCTTGTCTCTTGTCGGGGCACTCGGCCGAAGCAACCACGACACTGCCATCATCGACAGCGGGATCACGGTCGCGACAAGCGCGAGTGCGCCGATTGCGATCCAGTCACTCATCCTAAATCGATTCCTGCGTAATACTGCCACCCACATAAACGTTCAGAACACGGTACCCGGGTATTCGGGATATCGGGTATACGTCGAGATGCCTCCGTCAGGGGACGGCCCAGTATAGCTAGAAGACTAATCGTCATCCGTGTAAGTATTATACTTATTTCGCCACAAACTAACTCAATAGAGACAGAACTACCGTAGTTCATGGAGTAATAGCGGGGAAAGTATTGAAATATTCGAAACACCTTTGTCGGATTGGGTGTCACATTGTGACAAGGAGGCGATCCCTCCGATCAACCACCCATGCGTATCGGGATCGAAATCGAGTACTGGCTCATCGACGAGGATGGGGCTCTCGCCCCGGTCGATCCGGTGATCGACGCCTGCAGCGGCGTTGACCCGGAAATGACGAACCGCCTGCTTGAGGTCAAAACACCGCCGTGTGACTCGATCATCGAGCTCGCCGAAACGCTTCGCGATCGGCTGGCGTCGGTCGTCGAGGCTGCCCGGCGTCGTGGCCTCCGGTTGGTCCCGCTCGGAACGCCGCTTGGCGATCCGGCACTCCCGCACCGTGAAACCACGCGGATGGCCGTCCAGCAGGCGGTACTCGGCGATGCGTTCGATCACGCCGGGTACTGTGCGGGAACGCACCTGCACTTCGAGCAAGAGGAACCATTCGATCAGCTACGGGCGCTAACGGCCCTCGACCCGTCGTTTGCCCTCGTCAACACCTCGCCGTACTATCGGGGCGAGCGTATTGCGCGGTGCGCCCGTCCGAAGATCTACCGTCGCCAGTGTTACCGCGAGTTTCCCGGCCACGGCCAGCTTTGGGCGTATCCCAAATCGCTCGCCGAGTGGCGTCAGCGGATTGACAGCCGGTTCGATACCTTTCTTGAGGCGGCCACAGCGCACGGATTCGATGCCGACACCGTCGAAGACACATTCTCCGCCGCCGACGCGATCTGGTCACCCGTCTGTCTTCGGGATGACCTCGGCACCGTCGAATGGCGCACCCCGGATGCCGCTCCACCGTTGGATCTGTTACAGCTCGCCGCCGACGTCATGCAGGTAATGACGACGGCGACAGACCGCGGAACGGTCATCGGAACCGGACCACATTCGGGCCCCGAGTTGCGCCTGCCGCCGTTTGACAGTCTCAAGCGTCGCATTGACATCGCCATCAATCACGGGGTCGCCGATAATACCGTGACACGACACCTCGCGCGGTTGGGGTTTGACCTCGATAGCTACCAGCCGTTGGCCGGCGGTATCGATCTCCGGCGGCCACTTGACCAGGCGACGGTCCGCCGACTGCGCCAGCGCGCCGCGGATCGGTTCGAACGTGACCTCGGGCAACTCCAGACCCAATCACTCACATCAATGCCGACAGCACAGTGAGCGATCCGATACGTGCAGCCCCGATCACGATGCCTCGGCGTCCTCGGGTGGGGTGTACTCGCGACGGAACTCGTCGATGAGCTGTCCCATCTTGGCGTACCAGTCATTAAGCAGCCGTTGGAGATCGTCGGCGACGACATCAGGATCAGTGGGCATGAATACGTGGTAGTAGCCACCGTCCTCGTAGTTGACCTGTTCTTTGCGAACGAACCCCGTCTGGACGAGCCGCTGAAGCGACCGGTAGGCGGTTGAGCGTTCCCGGTCAATCCGGTCGGCCACCTCATCAACTGTCAATGGCTCGTCGCTCTCGATAAGCACACGGAAGCTCCGTCGATCCAGATCCCGGAGTTCGTGAAAGCAGACGAGCAGCCCCTCACACTCCATATCGCGACGGAGCATTTCGCTGATCGATTCCGGCATACGTAGCGGTAGCGGGTCGACCATGATAACGTTTGTGTGAAAAACTCGAACAACCAGTTGAGGCCGACACCAGGGCTGGAAGGCCGGATAAGCCCACGATCCCGTCAGCGGCCGACAGCCCGTTACCCCCGGTCTGTGTACCATCCTACCAATAGCAAACCAGTCCGTAGGTGGTTGATCGCGGCGGATAAGCGCAGCTGCTTCCGCCGGGTAACACCGTACGCCGAGACGAGAGGCCGACAGCTGTATTGGAGAAAAGCACCAAAACTATAAACCGATCCAACCGCAACGATGATTCGATGTCATCAGGACAGTCCGATGAGGCAGCATCTGACGAGACAGAGATTGAGG
>CAZFMU010000119.1:3762-5506 GCA_964520165.1 uncultured Salinarchaeum sp.
TCGATGTCATCAGGACAGTCCGATGAGGCAGCATCTGACGAGACAGAGATTGAGGTATCCGGGGCCGACGAACTCCAGGACGTTCTCAACGATCACCCGATCGTCCTCGTAGACTTTTATGCGGACTGGTGTGGTCCGTGCAAGATGATGGATCCCGTCATCGAGGGAATTGCCGCCGACACGCCGCTGGTCGTCGCCAAGGTCGATGTTGACGTGAATCAACAGCTCGCCAGTCAGCACGGCGTCCGCGGGGTGCCGACAATGGAGCTATACCACAATGGCGAGCGCATGGAAACCTTCGTTGGTGTTACCGCCGAGGAGGATCTCCGGGCGCAGGTCAATCAGCTCGCGAACTGACGGCACGCTGTTTTCCAGGCGGTAGTCGACGCTCCTGAGCGGATGAATCGTTCCGGTGAAGCCATCCCGATTCACCGACCAATTGCATAAGAAAGTTGTCCGGAAAGCCAAATCTATAAACTCTGTCGTCCCGATTCTAGTGAATGGATGGTCCACAGTCACACCTCACGCCGGAGCAGGTGCGCCCTTTCCTCGCGTTCTTACTCGACATTGAGGGCACCATCGGCGGAGTCGTCGACACCGATTTGCGCTACCGCTGGCTGCAGAACTGTCAGTTCGACCTCGCAACGACGGATGTCAGTGGACGGACAAACGATGAGCTATTTGCGCCCGAACTAGCCGATCCACTTGAGGCCATCCAGCACGAGGCACTCGCGGCGAATGCCCGCATTGAACGGATCGTCACGGTTGCAGACCCTGATGGGCCGGCACGATATCGGGTCGTCGCCGAGCCAATTAACGCCGAGACACCAGCCGAGGGCGTTGTCTTCGCCGCACTCGATGCGTCGACCCAGTATCGCTCGCTGCAGCGTACGACCGATGCCGCATACACGATTGACCGCGACTGGACGATCACGTTCTGGAACGATCAAGTCGCATCGCGCACGGGGATCGATCCAGAGGAGATCATCGGGCGAAACTTCTGGGATGCCTTCGGCACCGAGATCTCGGCAGCGGCCGAACGGCAGTTTCGGCGGGCGATGGACACGGGCGAACCGGTCGAATTCGAGGAGTATGTACCCGAACCATTCGACTACTGGATTGAGGTTCGTGTCTTTGGCGACGCCTCGGGGCTGTTGATTCACTCGCGGGATATCACAGTGCGCAAGCGGTACGAACGGCGACTCGCCGAGCAACGCGACGCCTTCGAGACTCTCAATCAGCTGCTGCGTCACGACATCCGCAACGACCTGCAGGTTGCCCTTGGATACCTCGAACTGCTCGCGCCAGATCTCGAGGGCGACGCCAGAGAGCACGCGGAGACGGTCCAGCGCAGTCTCACCCATGCCGTTGACCTCACGTCGACAGCCCAGCAGATGGCCGAGACGATCATGCGGGATGAGGACGAGCTCCGCCAGGTTCGCGTCGACACGGTACTCCAGCGCGAACTGAACGCCGTGCGCGAGGCCTATCCGGAAGCCGTTGTTCTCACCGATGGCACACTACCGTCAGTCACCGCCCTGGCTGACGAGCTCCTTGAGTCGATCTTTCGAAATCTGCTGAAAAACGCGATCCAGCACAACGACAAAACCCCACCAGAAGTCGTCGTGAGCCTCAGACAGGGGGCGAACGACGTTACCGTAGTCATTGCCGATAACGGACCGGGGATTCCGGCCGACGTACGGTCGGACCTGTTCGAGAAAGGCGTCAAAGGCGAGTACAGCAC
>CAZFMU010000120.1:0-5497 GCA_964520165.1 uncultured Salinarchaeum sp.
CGTCAGCCTTTAGCGGGCCGCCTGAAAACCGCAGGTAATGAGTACGCAGGGACAGACGCAGGGCGGGACCGCCGCGGACGCCTACGCGGTCGTCATCGGCCTTGAGGTACACGTCCAACTCGAGACCGACACCAAAATCTTCTGTGGGTGTTCGACCGAGCCGGCCGAGGAGCCAAACACGAACGTCTGCCCGGTCTGTCTCGGCCTGCCGGGCGCGTTGCCGGTGCTCAACGAGGCCGCCGTCGAGGCCGCGATCAAGGTCACCAAGGCCATCGACGGGTCGATCCCCGATGTCACCCGCTTTCACCGGAAGAACTACTACTACCCCGACCTCCCGAAGAACTTCCAGATCACCCAGTACGAGGATCCGATCTGCCAGGACGGCGAGCTCACCGTCGAACACGAAGGCGAGCGCCGGACGATCGACATCCGCCGCGCGCACCTTGAGGAGGACCCCGGGTCGATGCAGCACGTCGGCGGCTCGATCGACACCGCCGAGTACACCCGCGTGGATTACAACCGGGCGGGCACACCGCTGATGGAGATCGTCACCGAGCCCGACTTCCGGGCGCCCGGCGAAGTCCGGGCCTTCCTCGCGAAGCTCACGGAGGTGCTTGAGTACCTCGATGTCTTCGACGCCGGCCGCGACGGCTCGCTTCGGGTGGACGCCAACATCTCGCTGGTCGAGGCCGACGCCGTCGATGCCGACGGTGACGTCGATCCGGCAGCCCTTGAGACGGCCAACCGGACCGAGGTCAAAAACATCTCCTCGCACAAGGGCGCCGAGAAGGCACTGGCCTACGAGGTGACCCGCCAGCGCAACGCGCTTGAACGCGGCCGGGCGATCGACCAGGAGACCCGCCACTGGGACGAAGCAAAGGGCATCACCGTCTCGATGCGCTCGAAGGAGGAAGAAAAGGACTACCGGTACTTCGAGGAGCCCGACATCCCACCGCTGTCGGTCGCCGACTGGACGGAGGACATCGAGATTCCCGAGTTGCCCGATGCCCGTCGCGAACGGTTCACCGCGGAGTACGACCTCTCCGCGGAGGCCGCCGAGAAGCTCACCGTCACCCGGGAGGTCGCCGACTTCTATGAGGCCATCGCCAGCGACTTCGATCCGGCACTGGCCGCCCGGTGGATCGCCGACACACTGCTGGGCGAACTCAACTACCGCGACATGACCATGGCCGACATCGACGACCGACTCGGCGAGATCCGTCGGCTGATCGAACTCGTCGACGAGGAGGCCATCACCGAGAAGAACGCCCACGAGGTCGTCCTCCGGACGATGCTCGATGAGGGTGTCGACCCCGACACAGTCGTCGAGCGCGAGGACCTCGGCAAGACCGACACCGGCGCTGTCGAAGCGGCCGTCAGGACGGCCATCGAGGAGCATCCCGAGGCCGTCGCCGATTATCACGCCGGCGACGACGGCGCGATCAACTACCTCGTCGGGCAGGTCATGCAGGCCACCGGCGGGTCCGCAGATCCCGGCGAGGTCAACGCGCTGCTGCGTGAGGCCCTCACCGAAGAGCAGCCCCGAAACGCTTAGGCGACAAATTGCCGTAGCACCCGGTAAGACTGCATGGAGCTGATCGTCACTGAGAAGGAGATTGCCGCCCGGCGGATCGCCGAGATTCTGAGCGACGGCACCGCCGAAGCCGACGAGCGCGGCGGGACAACCATCTACCGCTGGGGGGATCGCCGCTGTATCGGCCTAGCGGGCCACGTTGTCGAGGTGGATTTCCCGCCGGAGTACAGCGACTGGCAGGACGTCGAGCCCCGGGAACTCGCCGACGCCGCCGTGCGAAAACGCCCCACCAAGGAGGGCCTGGTTGCGACCCTCAAGGAGCTCGCCCGGAACGCCGACCGGGTGCACATCGCGACCGACTACGACCGCGAGGGCGAGTTGATCGGCAAGGAGGCCTACGAGTTGATCCGCGAGGTCGACGAGACCGTGCCGATCGACCGGGTGCGCTTCTCCTCGATCACCGACCGAGAGGTCACCGAGGCCTTCGCCACCCCCGATGAGATCGACTTCGAGTTGGCCGCCGCCGGCGAGGCCCGCCAGATCGTCGATCTGCTGTGGGGGGCTGCCCTGACGCGCTTTCTCTCGTTGGCCGCCGGCCAACTCGGCGAGGACTTCATCTCCGTCGGCCGGGTCCAGAGCCCGACGCTCAAGCTCATCGTCGACCGCGAGCGCGAGATCGAGGCCTTCGAGCCCGAGGACTACTGGGAGCTGTACGCAGAACTCGCCGACGGCGACCCCTTCGAGGCACAGTACTTCTACCGCGAGGACGGCCGTGAGGCCGAGCGGATCCACGATGAAGCGGCCGCCGAGGCCGCCCACGAGGCGCTTTCGAGCGCCGATACCGTCGAGGTCATCGATCTCGATCGCCGTCACCAGACCGATACGCCGCCGGCGCCCTTTGACACCACCGCGTTCATCAGCGCCGCCGGCAGCCTCGGCTACGGCGCCCAGCGGGCGATGTCCGTTGCCGAGGACCTCTACACCGCGGGGTACATCACCTATCCCCGGACGGACAACACCGTCTATCCTGATGACCTCGATCCGGAGGCACTGCTCGACACGCTGAGTGGCCACGACGAATTCGCCGAGGACGCGATGACCGTCCTCGAAGCGGGACCGCTTGAGCCGACCGCCGGCGACGAGGAGTCGACGGATCACCCCCCGATCCATCCGACCGGTGAACTGCCCGAGCGAAACGCCCTCGGTGCGGCCGAGTGGGAGCTATACGAACTCGTCGTCCGACGCTTTCTCGCCACGCTGGCGCCGCCAGCGGAGTGGGCACGCCTCAAGGTACTCGCCGAAACGCCCGTCTCGGCGGCAACCGCCAAGGCGTTGCCCGATGGTGGTGCCGATGGCGCCCTCCGGCTCAAGGCCAACGGCAAGCGGCTGCTCGAGCCGGGCTATCACGCCGTTTATCCCTACTCGACCGCCGACGAGACCCATCTCCCCGAACTCAGCGTTGGTGAACGACTGTCGGTTGCCGACGTCGAATTGGCGGCCAAGCAGACCCAGCCACCGCGGCGGTACGGCCAGTCGCGGCTGGTCGAGACAATGGCCGACATGGGCATCGGCACGAAGAGCACCCGCCACAACCTCGTCGAGAAGCTCTATGACCGCGGCTACGTCGAGGGCGATCCCCCGCGGCCGACGCGACTCGCCCGGGCGGTCGTCACCGCCGCCGAGGAGTACGCCGATCACATCGTTGACGAGGCGATGACCCAGCAACTTGAGCGGGACATGACCGCCATCGCCGAGGGCGAGATCGACCTCGATGCCGTCACCGAGGAATCCCGCGAGATGCTCCGGACGATCTTCGAGGAACTGGTCGCCTCGCGCGAGGAGATCGGCCAGCAGCTCACCGACTCGCTGAAGGCCGATCAGTCGATCGGGCCCTGTCCGGACTGCGGCGAGCAGCTACTGGTCCGGGAGAACCGCTACGGCGGACACTTCATTGGCTGTGACGGGTATCCCGACTGCGAGTTCACCCTGCCGCTACCCGACACCGGCGAGCCGCTGATTCTCGACCGCACCTGCGAGGACCACAACCTGCATCACATCAAGATGCTCGCCGGGCGGAACACCTTCGTACACGGCTGCCCGCTCTGTGTCAGCGAGCGCGCCGGCGAGGGGGCCCACCTTGGTCCGTGTCCGGCCTGTGGCGAGACCGATGGTGGCGAACTCGCGATCAAGCGCCTCGAAAACGGCACGCGGCTGGTCGGCTGTACGCGCTATCCGGACTGTGAGTACTCCGTGCCACTGCCCCGCCGTGGCGAGCTTGTCGTCACCGACGAGCGCTGTGAGCTGCACGACCTGGCGAAACTCGAAATCCACGACGAGCCCGATGACGACGATCCCTGGGAGCTCGGCTGTCCGGTCTGTAACTACCGCGCGTATCAGGCCCGCGAGTCGGAGTCGGGCACCGATCTTGAGGCGCTTGACGGCGTCGGCCCGGACACCGCGAGCAAGTTCGTCGAGGCCGGCGTCGAGTCCATCCAGGACCTTGCCGCCGCCGATCCGGAGACGCTCGCCGAGACGGTTGACGGCGTCAGTGCCGATCGGATCCGCGACTGGCAGCGCATCGCGTGATCAGGCGACATCACCGACGCCGCTATCGGCCGGAGGGAGATCGTGTTCGACCACCTCAATCTCACACTCGCGCAGCGCCGCCGCCAAGTGCTCGCCGGTGGCGTAGGTGGCGCCGTCGGCCTCGCGAAGGCGTTGTGCCGTTGCCAGCACCTCCCCGCGGCGATCATCGGGGATGGCGTACTTGTCGGCGGTGAGTTCGATCACGAGACCATTATTGTCGGTCGTATAAATCGAGTGAAAGACCCCGCGATCGAAGACGTTGTACCGGCGACCATCCTCGTCTAGGGCCGCCATGACATCGCGGTACCGCTCGGGATCGATCCGGAAACACAGGTGGTGGACACCGCCGGTGGCAGTGTGCTGGCGGGCGGCGGACTCCCGATCAGGGGCGACGAAGACGGTCAACATCCGGCCGTCGCCGGTATCGAAAAAGAGGTGGGTCTGCGTTGGATCATCGAGATTCGGCTGGCGCAACACGAGGGGCATCCCGAGCAGGTCGCGATAGAAGGCGATCGTGTCGGCGGCGTTGCTGCCCCAGATGGTGATGTGGTCGGTCCCGACGGTGTGTGCGGGCGCATCCGGCGGGTCGGCCGAGACCGGTGGTGAGGAGTCGCTCATGCCTACTGTATGTGATCAGGTCACAAAGCATTCGCGGTGAATGCGAAAATAAAGGACCGAAGCGATTATGACCGCAAACTAAGTTGACACCCATATGGGCGCCGCCTGGGACGACTGGACGCACATCGTGAAGATCGACCCGGACAAGTCGCTCGTCGAGGGAGAAACCTACGAGGACGTGTGTGCGACCGGCACCGACGCCATCGCCGTCGGCGGGACGACCGGGATCACCGCCGAGAAGCTCCAGCCGGTGATCGACGCCTGTGCGGCCTACGACATCCCCATCTACCAGGAACCTAACCAGCCGGACATCGTTATCGATCATCCGGCGCTTGATGGCTATCTCGTGCCGACCGTGTTCAACGCCGGTGATCCCTTCTGGGTGACCGGTGCCCACAAGGAGTGGGTCCGGATGACCGGCGGTCCCGACTGGGAGCGGACGACCACCGAGGCCTACATCGTGCTCAACCCCGACTCGGCGGTCGCGCAGTATACCGAGGCCGAGTGCGATCTAACCGGCGAACACGTTGCCGCCTACGCGACGGTCGCCGAGCGGATGTTCGGCCAGGAGATCATCTACATCGAGTACTCCGGAACGTTCGGCGATCCGGACATCGTCGGTGCCGCCGCCGACGCCCTCGCGGACGCGACGCTCTTCTATGGCGGTGGAATCCACGATTATGAGTCGGCCAACACGATGGCGGATCCTGCCGACGTGATCGTTGTCGGCGACCTCGTCCACGACGAGGGGGTTGATGC
>CAZFMU010000121.1:0-5465 GCA_964520165.1 uncultured Salinarchaeum sp.
TCACGATCCCGATGCCCGTCTCCCAGACTGACACGCCGATGACAATCGACAGGAGCGTGTCGATCCCGAAAAAGGCAAACAGCAGCGCACCGGCGTAGTGCGCTTTTCGCATGTCGAAGCGGTGGGCGAAGCGGTGGAAGAAGTAGGCGTTCGCGAGGCTCACCGGAATGATCGCGAGCATCTCGCCGACCCAGATTGCCGGCGTTGCGCCGTACTGGACGGCCAGCCCAATGGTGACCAGTTGGGTCTTGTCGCCAAACTCGCCGGCGGCCATCAGACTGAAGATCGAGAGGAACTGTCCGATGCCTCCGCCGATCGAGTACCCAAACATCCGGAAATCGGCATCAATATCGATCCCGGCGGCATCAAGAAGCCCTCCGTCGGTGGCACTTACTGGCGCGTTCGGTCCGCCAGGGGCCGACCGAATCAGCAACACTGCGAACAGCAAAAAGAGCGTTGCTGTAAAGAGATCCAACACGATCCCCGGGAAGAGTTCCTGGAGGGCCCGGCCAAAGAGGATCTCAAGGGCGGTCCACCCCGCGAAGGCTGCTCCGGCCGCTCCGACGACGATCAGCGGCCGGTACCGAGTCGAGAGAGCAGCAATGATGAACTGCACCTTCTCACCGGGGAGGACCGACAGCTGCGTGATAAACGCGATAACCGCAATCTCAAGAAACGTTGCCATCTGTTATCCCTCCTGAGCGGCGGTCGCTGTCCCGCTGGCGTCGCCGTGTCGCACGTAGATGGCCTCGGCGATTTCCTGGGGAATTGACTGTCGCTGATCGTCGACGATCAGCGTTACCATGCCGAACGGTGCGCGTTCGATGATCCGGCCAGTGGTTCCCGGATTAATGCCGCGCTCGGCGAGATATGCGAGGTCGGCCTTCTCCTGTCTGGTGACCCGGGTGATCGTGATGGTTTCCCCGGGTTCACACTCAGCAAGCGTTCCCGAGTGGTCGGTCCGGGGGACCTCAAGATCGGCGTCTGGAATCGGATCGCCGTGGGGATCGACCACCGGATTACCGAGCGTGTCGGCAATGCGGGCCTCGAACTCCTCGCTGATGTGGTGCTCAAGTGCCTCCGCCTCGGCGTGGACGGCCTCCCAGGGATAGTCCAACTGCTCCATGAGGAACGTCTCAAGGAGCCGGTGGTGTCGGAGTATCTCAATGGCGACGAGTTCGCCGCTTGGGGTGAGTTCAGCCCCCTCGTAGGGCTCGCGCTCAACCAGTCCCTCGGTTTCTAGCGTGTCGAGAGTATTCGTTACCGTCGGTGCAGCCTTTCCGAGTGACTCGGCGAGCGCGCTCGTCGTAACCGGTGTGTCGGCGTGTTCCTCAAGATGAAATAGTGCCTTTAGTGCGTCCTCCTGTGCGCTGGTGAGCCCCATCGAAGCGTAAATTTAGCACCCACTAAATTAATTATTTCGACTCTAAAATTAATGTCCCCCGACAGTGACGACGGGGACGTCGGCGGTGCGCACCACGCGCTCGGTGACCGATCCGAGGAGGTACCGGCCGACGCCCTGCCGGCCGTGGGTTCCCATGACGATGACGTCGATATCGTGTTCGTCGGTGTACTCAACGATCTCTTCGTGGGCGACACCTGGTTCGACGGCCGTCTCGACCGGTACGTCGAACTGTGCGCCAAAGTCCTCAACCTTCCTAAGGGCGTCGTGTCCCGTCTCCTCAAGGTCGTGCATCGAGGCCGGATACTTTCCGGCGACCTTCTCGACGCTCCCGCTGTCGGTCACGAACAGCCCATGGACCACCGAGTCACACCGATCGGCGAGTGCAGCGGCGTGTTTGACCGCGCGTCGCGAGACATCGCTGCCGTCCGTGGGTGCCAGTATTTTGTCGTACATGCATTACTGTACCAGCCCTGGGGGCAAAAAGATACCTCAGCCGAACAGTCTGGGTCGGTCGACACGAACGTTTATGCACTAGTGGTATCACGCAATGATATGGCCGAGATTACCGCCGCCGACGAGTACGACGCGTGGTTCGCGGCGAACGAACCGCTGTTTGAATCGGAGGTTCGGGCCATCGAACGACAACTGCCGGCCTCCTGGGACCGCGCTGTCGAGATTGGTTGTGGAACCGGCGCCTTCGCCGATCGCCTCGGGATCGAATACGGCGTTGAGCCATCGACACCGATGGCCGAGCGCGCCCGTGAACGGGGACTATCCGTCGAGTCGGGGTCAGCCGAGGATCTCCCACTTGAGGATGATGCCGTTGACCTCGCGTTGCTCCTGGGAGTTATTAGCTACGTGGACGACTTTGCGGCGACGCTTGCCGAACTCGCCCGCGTGGTCGAACCGGGCGGGACGGCACTTGTCGCGTTCCTACAGGCCGATCAGGGGTTTGCTGCCCTCTACGATCGGGCCGTCGAACGCGGAGGGTATCCATCCGATCTTGACTGGGCAGAGCCTTACCCACTGGCGATGGCGACGCAGGCGACCTGGCGGACCCCCGCCGAGGTGCGCGAGGGACTTGCTGCTGTTGGGTTCGAGGCGTTCGATGCCGTCCAGACACTGACCACCCCGATTGAGACCGCCGTCGAAACTGTTGAGGACCCGACGCGTGGGCACGACGAGGGATCCTGGGTGGTCCTGCGCGCCCGACGGTCATGACCACACGCCTGTGGGCCACCAGTACATTTTTGCGCCTCGCCGATCGATATCCGTCGCGACCGATCCATGGACGCTGCTGATCTCCAATCTCAACTCGAAGCGAACGGAGAACTGATGGTCAAGGTCGAAGAGATCGAAGAACCCCTCGAACTGCACCTCCACGACACCGAAATCGGTGAGGAGCTCGTCACCGTTGAGCTATCCGACGGTCGATTGCAGTTCGAGACCGACCGGGTTGCCGCCTCGTGGTATCACTACCACTCGATCGAGGAGTACGACCTCGACGACTGACCACGCTGGTATGGACCCCGACCGCCTCCGACTGCTCCTTGAGGAGTACGGCACCGTCAGAATCCGCGCGATCCCGGCCGACGAGCCGATCGTGCTCCGACGTCATGACACCGAGATCGTCGACGAGACGGTTGTCGTGCGCTTTGCGGACGGTGAACTCCAGATTCCGGTGCGGTCGATCGGGTCCGTGTCTCCGGGCGGACGGCAGGGATCGCTCCCGGACGCGTAGTGATCAGCCTGGAACGACCGACCGGAGCACTTCCGTGACGCTCCGCCCTTCGTCGACAATGTCCCGCCGATAGTGCATGTAGACCGCCCCTAGCGGAGGCTGAAGCACATACGAGAGCGCGATCGGTAGGATGGCCGCCTGTGGCAGGACCTGTGAGGCGGCGACGACGGCGAGTGCAATCGAGAGGTTACGCATGCTCGTTGAGTACACGAGCGCAATAGACTGTTCGGTGCTCAAGAGGAATCGTCCAACGAACGCTCCAGCGGTGAGCATGAGTGCATAGAACGCGACCAGCGGCACGATCGTCAGCGCGGCGGTGACCGGTTCGGCGAGAATGCTCTCCGAGCGCATCGCCATCGCGATGAAGACGATGAGCATCACGCCGATTGAGCTGATCCCGCCAAACCGTGGCTTCAGCCGCTTGAACCCCGCCTCATCGTATCGGCGCTGTAGCCAGCGCCGCGTCAGATTGCCGGCGATCATCGGAATTGCGACGACGACCGCGAGCTGACGGTACAACGCGGCAGGGTCGAATTCGACGGCTCCACCGACAAGGATCGACAGATACGGCGGCAGGATGAAGACGGCAGCGATCAGATTGACCGCGATCGCCACGAGGGCGTTTTCGAGGTCGCCACCAGCAAGCCCGGTCCACGCGGCAGTCATCCCCGAGGTGGGAATCAACGCAATGAGGTACAGTCCAACCGCGTAGGCCGGGCTGTTGCCGAAGAATAGCCACGCAAGTCCGACGGCGAAGGCCGGCGCGAGCAGGAAGTTGACCACCAGGCTGAGGGCGACCCCGGTGAAGTGCTGTCTGATCAACAGCACCTCCTGTAGGTCGAGGTTGATCATCATCGGATAGATCATCAAGAACAGTGCTGGCAGAACGGCTGTCTGTAGGATATCCCGGGCGCTGGGGCCGATCAGCTGTCCGGCAATCAGCCCGGTCACGAGGGAGGCGACGACAACAAAAATGAGGTGATCTTTGACCGACTTGAGAAGGGCTCCAATCATTGGTCCGCTCGTGGTGGGTCATAGCCAGTTGCAGACACTGCCAGCAGCTGCTGTGGTGTATCGACCAGTCTCATACAGGTGTTCCATATTGGGTCGCTATTACAAAACCATTTCTACTTGCCAACCCCGAACTCAGGCGGTGCGGCCACTTTCCGTCGGGAGGATCCTCCGACAGCAGTGCCCGTGTGGTCGTTGTGTCCCGCCGAAACGACTAAGCGGCGATGTGAGTATTGCAATCCGTGGTCAAGATATCGATCCTCGCGGACAATCGTGTCGCAGCGCTCGCACCGAAAGGCCTGCGCGGCGAGTGGGGGTTTGCGGCCGCCGTCGATGATGTCCTGTTCGACACCGGCCAGACCGGGATCGTTCCCGAGAACGCCGCTCGAATGGGCATCAACTTCGACTTCGAGACGGTCGTGTTGAGCCACTCGCATTACGATCATACCGGTGGGCTTCCGGACGCCCTCGGACAACTCGATGATCCGACGCTGTACTGTCACCCATCGGTGTGGACGCGCCGGCGTCTCGATCACGACGGTCGGCGTCGCGAGATCGGGCTGCCGTACACCCGAGAGACGATCGCCGATCAGGCGACCATCGTCGAGCACACCGAGCCGGTTGAAGTCGCCGAGAATATCTATGCCCTCGGCGAGATTCCTCGCCCCCACCCTGACGCCGCGATCGGGATGATCGAAGCGGACGGGACGCTTGAGGACGATCCCGTTCGTGATGACCAGGCACTCGTCGTCGACCGCGATGACGGTCTCGCACTGGTGTTGGGGTGTGGCCATGCCGGCCTGCAGAACACCATCGAATACGCCGAGTCGGAGTTTGAAAAGGAGGTCCGGGCGGTCATCGGTGGCACTCACCTCATTGCCTTCGACGATGAGACGGTCCACCAGATCGCTGACGATCTTGAGGGCCAACTCGAACTCTTCGCCGGGACCCACTGCACGGGTGCCGACGCCGAACGAATCTTTGCTCAGCGCTTCCCTGACGCGTTTGAGTCCGTCGGTGTGGGCTCAACGCTTGCGGTGTAACCGACCCCTCCTTCGCTCATCCTGACAGATTCGATCGTCGAGGAGAGGGTGGTGTGGGTCCCGCCGTTAGGCCGTCGCCGAGGTGGAGCCCCTCTTTCCCTGTACCGGGCGACCGTCGCGCTGGCGTCTGATTCTGCCGATGTGCAACTGCCGGTCTCTCCGACTGAGGGTGTGCCGGTTGTCCGTTACGCAAGTAGAGTTTGGCTACTTCAACCGCAATTGTATTATCTCCGCCCGGTTGATGCCCGTCTATCGATGCGATTGA
>CAZFMU010000122.1:0-5404 GCA_964520165.1 uncultured Salinarchaeum sp.
TCTCGTATTGTGGCAGTACACGTCGTGCCGGACACGAGCGTGATCGTGGACGGCCGTGTCTCCGAGCGGATCGACTCGGGGGAGTTTGCCGATGCGACGGTTTCGGTCCCCGAGGCTGTTGTCGCTGAGCTTGAGGCGCAGGCCAACGACGGCCGCGAGAGCGGATGGAACGGTATTGAGGAACTCCAGCGGCTGGCCGATCTGGCCGCCGCCGGTGACATTGCTCTTGAGTACGTTGGCGATCGCCCCGATGTCGATACCCGTGATGCGGCGAGTGAGGGCGAGATCGATGCCTTCATTCGGTCGCTTGCGGCCGACCTGGGAGCGACGTTCTTCACGAGCGATGTCGTCCAGGCCGAGATTGCCCGCGGCAAGGGCCTTGATGTCGAGTATGTCTCCCCGCGCGTCGAGACGGTCGATCGGCTCAGCATCGAGGAGTACTTTGACGACCAGACGATGAGCGTTCACCTCCGATCGGACGCGGTGCCCAAGGCCAAACGCGGTACCGTCGGTGAGATGTCCTTCGAACGGATCGGTGATACCCCGCAGTCGGCCGACGAACTCCGTGAACTCATTCAGGAGATCAAAAATGCCGCCCGGCAGTCTGACGCCGGATTCGTTGAACTCTCTGAGCCGGGGATGACCATCGTCCAGTTCCGGGATTACCGCATCGCCCTTGCGGAACCACCGTTTGCCGACGGCTTTGAGATCACGGCCGTCCGCCCTATCGTCCAGACCTCGATAGAGGAGTACGACCACGCCGAGGAGCTCAAAGAGCGGCTGGTCGCCCAGCAGCGGGGCGTGCTCATCTCCGGGTCACCTGGGGCTGGCAAGTCCACCTTCGCTCAGGCTGTCGCCGAGTTCTTGGCCGACAGCGATTACGCCGTTAAGACCATGGAGAAGCCGCGGGACCTTCAGGTCGATCCTGAGATTACCCAGTATACCGAACTCGGCGGGTCCATGGCCCGGACGGCCGATGCGCTATTGATGGTCCGACCGGATTATACCATCTACGACGAGGTTCGCAAGACTGACGACTTTGAGGTCTTCGCGGACATGCGGATGGCGGGTGTCGGGATGATTGGTGTTGTCCACGCGACGCGGGCTATCGACGCCCTTCAGCGGCTGGTTGGTCGCGTCGAACTCGGGATGATACCACAGATTGTTGATACGGTTGTCTACATCGAAGCCGGTGAGGTGGAGACCGTCTATGACGTTGTCACAGAGGTCAAGGTTCCCCACGGACTGACCGAGGAGGATCTCGCCCGGCCGGTTATTGTCGTCCGGGACTTCGTCACTCAGGACCCGGCCTACGAGATCTACACCTTCAACCGCCAGGTTGTCACCGTCCCGATCGGCGAGGGCGAAGAGGAATCCCGTGGCGTCGAACGCATCGCCCGCCAGGAGATCGAACGCGAGATCCGCTCGGTCGCCAGCGGACACGTTGAGGTCGAACTGCAGGGCCCGAACACGGCAACAGTCTATGTCGATGAGAACGACATCTCGACGGTCATCGGCAAGGGTGGCGGCCGCATCCAGGATATCGAAAACCGCCTCGGGATCGACATTGATGTCCGCACCCACGCCGAGCGTCCTGACTCAGGTGGGACGACGAGTCAGAGCCATGCCGGCGGACAGATCGTCGAACCGGAGGTCACCTCGCGTCACATCATTCTCCCCGCCAGCGGCTATGCCGGTGAAACCGTCGAGGTTCGTGCCGGCGACGAGTACATCTGTACGGCCACGGTTTCCCGCGGCGGTGAGGTGCAGGTCTCACGGGGCAGTGCGATTGCAGACGACCTTGAGGCGGCGATCGACCGTAGTCAGCCGATCACCATCCAGCAATCATAGCGTCGCTCGCTACAGACGACGCTTTGCGGTTGACGCTATCGAAGCGGTAAAAACGAACTATTCTGCGAACGCGCTCGCGTCGGAACTTTGGTCGGTTTCGGTGGGTGCTTCCTCGGTGAGTTGATAGAGGTTCTGCCGGGCATCGGCAAAGTACACGTCCTCGTCAACGATCCCGATGTTCTCGAGTCGTTCGAGGGCGTACCGGACTGTCCGGGCGGAGAGCATTGACTCTTGCACGATCTGTTTTTGCGTCAGCGGACCGTCGTATTCGAGCACCTTGTACACGAGCTTCGCACTCGGCGGGAGATCCGCCAGCCCTTCCTCATCGGACCCAGACATTTACCATATCAACAATCTCCACCCGTATAAAGGTTGATACCGCACCGCGTGCGCCACCGTCGGGCTGACCACGGAAACGAACGCCTTTTGAACGGTGGTGCTGGAGGGTCTGTATGGCGATGGACGAGGACCGGCGACAGCACATCCGCGCCATCCTGATCACCTCCGGGGCGACACTCGCCGGTGTGATTGCGGCGTTCGTCTCCTCATTCATGACCGGGGGCCAGCCCCCGGCAGAGGCCGCCACGAACACCAGCGCCCTGTTTGTGGTGCTCGCGGTCGTCGCCCTCCAACTTCCCGTCTACCAGCACTTCTTTGAGGACTTTGGTGCGGGACGTGATCTGTTGTATGTCGCCGTAATGACCTTCTGCCTGTGGTTTATCAGCTGGAGCATTCTACTGGCAACGCAGGCCGGTATCGCATGAGCGAGGATAGTATTGCGGTCGTCAATCTTGAGCAGTGTCAGCCGGACCGGTGTAACTACGAGTGTATCAATTACTGTCCGCCAAACCGGACCGGCAAGGAGTGTATCGTCCGCCGTGGCGAGGAGCCCGAAGAGGGCGATCCCGAGCAAGTGGAGATCAGCGAGGAAATCTGTCTCGGGGAGTCCTGTGGCATCTGCGTCGAGAAATGTCCCTTCGACGCGATCCAGATTGTCAACCTGCCCGCCGAACTTGAGGAGGACCCCGTTCACCAGTACGGACTCAACGCCTTCCGTCTGTATGGCCTCCCCGTCCCGAATGAAGGACAGGTCACCGGGATTCTCGGGCCGAACGGGATCGGGAAGACGACGGCTGTCCAGATCCTTGCCGACGAAATCGTCCCAAATCACGGCGAGTATGAGGAGCCCGCCACGTGGGAACGCGCGATCGACGCCTACAGCGGTACCGAACTCCAAGAATATTTCACCGACCTCACCGCCGGGTCGGTTACGGTTGCCCGCAAGCCACAGTACGTTGACCGTATCCCCGATCAGGTCGCTGGCACGACCCGCGATCTCCTTGCGGGCACAGACGAGCGTGGCGCCCTTGATGCGCTGATCGATCGTCTCTCGCTTGAGGCCGTCCTTGATCAGCCAATTGACGCCCTCTCAGGCGGCGAACTCCAGCGCGTGACGATCGCGGCGACGCTCGCCCGCGACGCCGAGTTCTATTTCCTTGACGAGATCACGCCGTACCTTGATATCAGCCAGCGCATCGCCGCCGCTCGGGCGATCCGCGACCTCGCCGCAGACAGCGACCGGTCGGTACTCGTCGTCGAACACGACCTCGCCGTGTTGGATCTCCTGGCCGATACGCTCCATATCGGATACGGCGAACCCAACGCATTCGGTGTTATCACGGATCCCAAGTCCGTTCGCAACGGTATCAACGAGTATCTTGCGGGCTTCCTTGACAACGAGAACCTTCGGATCCGTCCAGAGGCCATTGAGTTCGAGGAACACGCTCCCCAGCGCGTCACGGTCGGCGACCCGTTGATCGAGTACCCCGCACTCGAACAGCAGTACGGCGACGACGGGTTCTCGCTGACTGTCGAGAGTGGAACGATCTACGAGAATGAGGTTCTCGGAATCGTCGGGCCGAACGGCATCGGGAAGTCGACCTTCGCAAAGCTGCTGGCCGGTGACCTCACGCCTGATGCCGGTGAGATCGACTCGGCCCTTGAGATATCGTATAAGCCACAGTACATTGAGGCGGATCAGAAGCTCCGCGTCGACACCTTCCTCTCGGGTATCACCGACGACTTCGGGAGCTCTTACTGGAACACCGAGATTGGATCGCCACTCCAGCTTGATCCGATCATGGAACAGCGACTGACCGACCTCTCCGGAGGTGAACGCCAGCGCGTCGCCATCGCGGCCTGCCTCTCTCAGGACGCCGATCTGTACCTCTTTGACGAGCCATCGGCCCATCTTGATGTCGAACAACGTGTCCAGGCAACCGATGCCATCCGTCGGTATGCCGAATCACGCGATGCGACGGTCCTCGTCATCGATCACGACATCTACCTCATCGATCTGCTCTCAGACCGACTATTGGTCTTCGACGGTGAGCCCGCCGTCGCCGGTCACGCCGGCCAGCCACAGGGTATGCGTGAGGGCATGAACGACTTTCTGTCGAACCTCGAAATCACCTTCCGGCGCGACGAACGGGCCGGCCGACCACGGATCAACAAGCCCGGGAGCCAGCTTGATCGCGAACAGAAACGGGCGGGCGAGTACTACTACGCTCCGACCGGCGAATAGGACTACTTGATCTTTCGCGAACAGGAGCCACACAGCGCCGGTTCCTTTCGGTCAATCTCCCGGACGGTCGGCGAGAAATTCATCACACACCGATTGTTGTCACAGTGCTCAAGCCCCAGCGTGTGGCCGATCTCGTGAACGACCTCCTTGCGGATCCGCGTATCAAAGACCGCCTCCTGGTCTCGGTTGACGAAGCCGCCATCGGCGGAGGTGTGCAACCGGTGTGTGGAGATCACACTTCCCCCTCCATCAAGGTACGCCAGCCCAAACACGTAGTTCCGCCGTCGGTAATAGAGGTCCTTCGGCGTAATCGCGATATTCTTTTCCCCCCGTCCGAAGCGTGTTGCCAGCTCGATGAACTCCTCTGCACGGTACTGATCGCGCCCCTCGTCGTAGGCGTGCTCCGGAATCGACTGTTCGGTGCTGACACGCACCTCACACTCGTAGATCGACTGGAGGGCTTCTGAGGCAACCCGCTTGACCCGCGGTGGAACGTCGCCGACCGGCACAATGTCGACCAGCATTCGACAGTGGCTTATTTTGGCCTGACCATAAACATCCCGGCGTGTCTCGATCTCGCCGCGTTGCCCTGGCCGATCGCCTCGCGGAGTACGACACCCTCATCGAGGTTGGTGTCGGTCAGCGGTGGGCCGTCGCCCGCACCCTCGCCAGCCGTGGCTGTACCGTCACGGCGACCGACATCGTCGATCGCACTCCGCCGGCGTCCGTTACGTTCGTCCGTGACGACATTACCGCTCCCGACCGGTCGGTCTACGCCGGTGCAGATGCGATCTACGCCCTTCGGTGTCCCCCTGAACTTCACCGGTCGTTGGTGCGTCTTGGCCGATCGGTCGATGCGGCCGTCCGGTTCACCACACTCGGCACCGATCCACCGGCCGTCCCGGTTGATCCGATCGCACTGCCAGGCACGACGCTGTACGTTCCGGCAGGCCCATGACTATCGGCGGA
>CAZFMU010000123.1:0-5394 GCA_964520165.1 uncultured Salinarchaeum sp.
AACCCTGCCCACAGTACGGTCAGTATCATTGCGAGCGCGTACGCAAGAACTGGTCCAAGACTGAACCACAGTTGCAGCTTCATGCCGAGCCCCCAGTAGATCGACCACGGGATCATCAGGTACCAGGTGAGGACCACCATCTGACCGACGGACGGCCGTTTCATTTCGGGCGAGAAAATCCGGGCTTTCCAACTAAGTAATGTACAGCACACCCTGCTGAGTATTATTGAAACCGCCTTTGTCTGACCGCCGTCTGTCGATTTTCTCTCAGTCGCTTTCATCCATTGCCTCGGTGTTCTGCGATACCCATCCAATCGAGTAGCCAGTTGCATCGGCAATGTCGGTGACAGTGTGGCCGTTGTCCCGCATCCGCTGTGCGATATTGACCTTTACCTCGCGTGGTGAGGGGGGCTTTTGGTCGTCCTCACCCGAAGAATACTCTCGCTTGCCCTGTTTTGCCAGGTCCTTCTTCTTCTCCATGGCCTTGTAATCCGGATCGTTGGCGGGCAGCGGGTCCCAGGTGATTTGCTCAATCCCGGGCGTCTTGGTATCCCGGCTGCGGAGGTCGAACGGATCCGGCGCCACCGCGTAGTGGGTGGCGACGTAGTCGATATCGTCGCGGATCAACAGCCAGGCGTCGACCGCAGTGAGTGCGTCCTTGTTGAGACTCTTGAGGTCCTGTGCGATCAGGATAACCGTCTTTCGCTCCGACCGACCGGCGAAGATCGCGTTGATCGCCTCAATCGCCTCCGTCTTCTGCGATCGTTTCGCGTTCAGGCCGGTAGTGGCGGGGGTGCCCTGCATTTCGTCGGCAATCAGCGTCGCGAGCTCGCTCGTTTGCTCATAGAGGTCGTGTGCGAGAACGGCCGGATCGAGCGTGTACTGTTTCTTTGCGTTGAACCCGCCGTCCGACCAGTCGAAGTAGTGCTTCGCGAGCCCGCCACCGAGCGTCGTCTTTCCGGTTCCCGAGACTCCGGTTGTCCGGGGATCGGCCGTAATGACGATGATGTAGTCGTTTGGATCTCCGCTGGCGACGCGGTGATACCAGTCGTGGTATAGTTTCGACTGATACAGCGGCTTGGGGCCGTTCTGTCCGGATCCCGGGTTACTGTGGACGTGGGATGCCATCTTTCACCGGTTCTTGATACTCCTCGGGATCGCGCTTTGCTGCGTAGAGTGGTCGTTTCGACTGTGCCTCGGCGCTGAACCCGAGTTTCCTGCACAGGTCGTCGAGTTCCTTTGACAGCGTGAGCAGTCGACCGAGCGGAATCTCCGATACCGCTGGAACGGTTTCGGTCACCGATCCCCGGCCGAGCCCGGCCAATTCCCGTCTTCGCGTCGTCTGCTCTCCAACCCGTGAGCGGAGCTCAGACACGTCGGGGAACTCACCCTCGTCAAGCACCGACTCGTCGCGATACTCGAACAGCATATCCCACAGCGTCAGCACCGATGTGGCGAGTGTGAGCTTCGTCTCGACTGAGTACTCGCCATGGACGCCCTCCTCCCAGACGTTTACACGCGCCAGTTGGAGTTGCTCACGGGCGCGATAGATCAGCCGTCTTGGCGCCGGATCGCCGCTGTCGGTGCCATTACTCGACATCGATGCTCACGCTCCCATCGGGCCAGAGATGGACGAACACGGAATCAACCGCATCCATTTCTCCGGCGTCTGCGGCCGGTTTGGGGATATTCACGTAGATCGATCCGTGCTGGCGCTGAATGGATCGGCGCCACGATAGCACGGGCTCGCCCTCCTTCCGGAGTTCCTTGCGAAAGCGCCGGATTTCTTTCTGTACCTGGGCCATCACCGGTCACAGTGACCGGCGAGTGCATAATTCTTGAGCCACCTCATGAGTCGGCGGATCAATCATATCGCCTCTGTTCGCTGGACTAGCCGATGGCTGCAACAGCCACGCCGGCCGCCACTCCGTCCGAGGCCGGTACCATCGGTTCACCGCCGTCGGCAGGAGTGGGCCGGCAGCGATCCACCACGAAGAAATTCATCGAACTCGGCCGTCGGGCGACGACCAACGGGGTCAGCGACGCCGTCGCTCACGCCGATGACCAGGAATGGTCAGAGGCCGAAATCATGCGGACAGTCCGGGTCATCGGCGGCGCAATGATCGGGATTTCCGTCTTGATCGTCGTCTTGAACGAGGTATTCGCTCTCGACGCCATCACTAACTCGTCCGGCCAGTTTTCGCACGTCATCGATCAGCTCGTCTCGATCGGTGGCGCCGGTCTCGGCCTGCTCGTGATTGGTATCCTGATTTTGGCTGCCAATCGCGTCATGAATTTCTTCGGCGGCGGAGGATTCTGAGCACCGATCCCAGACCAACCCCCTTCGACCACTGCCATGCTGTAAGCCAATGAGAGGGTCAATCTCCGGGCTACTGATGCTGTTCGTCGGGCTTGCCATGCTTCCAGCGATGCTTCCATCTGCGTCGAGCCAAGTGGCTGCGAACGACTCAACCGGACTAGCGATCACATCGCTACTCGGCGCCCTGGCACCGGTACTCGGGCTGCTCCCTCTACTGGCCGGCGCAGCGGTGGTCATCGCGTTTTACCAGCGATAATGCTGCTCACCATCTGGCTCGTATTTGTGACTCTCGCGATCGCGTGTACGGCCGCGTGGCTCTTCCTGCCGACCTCACGAACGAGCGTCACCACGTTCGTCGCGATGGTCGCATGGGGGCTCACTGCGGTTGAATCCGATGCGATCACCGTCGTGTCCTCCGGACAGACGCTCACCATTGCGACGCCAGCGCACGCGCGGTACCTACTGGGTCTGCTTGCTTTGCTGTCAGCGCTGGCGCTGGTGCTCTACCAGATTGGCGTGTATCCCCCGACCGTTGTCGACGAGTACGGGCCAGAATCCGATATCACACCGAACCATGACTGAACGCTACCAGACGCAACTCGAAAACCAGACGGATAGCAGGGTGACCGAGGCATCGCAACGCGCAGCACTGAGTGCTGCAACGAGCCGTCAGGAAAGAAAGCTCGAAAACGAGTATTTTCTGAACGAACTCCGAAAGGCCGACCTCGACAGCGAGGTCGTCGACTGGCTTGAGGACGAGTATCCCAGCTGGTTCTCTGGGGCCCGCGCGGTTGGCAACCGTCCGAGTTCGTGGGATCTTGAAGCGACGCTGATGATGGACAGCCGGGCCGAGCGGGCATACGCCGCTCGAAATCCCGGCCGACTCCTCCTTGAGGACGATCACCTGCTGGCGATCGCCCAGGGGCGCCGCGAACCAAACGAGGATGGCGAACCTGCGCCGCTGAAGCCGATGAACTCCGATCAGCGCCAGAAGATGCGCGGCGCGTCGGAGGTGGCCGCAGACCTGATGACACTGAGCAAAAATGCAGCAGGACTAGAGGCGACGACCACCGCGACCACCGAGGCGCGTATCCGCCGAGACAGCAAGGAAGAGTCGTCCGCATCGCGCATCGGGAGGGGGATCTTCGGATGAGCGTCTTCGCCGATGGTCGAAGCGCTCTTGCATCGCTCGGTCGACTGGCTGCGCAGCCCGTCTATCGGGTGACTGACTACGTCTGGCCGTATCTGACCGATGGGGCGCTTCGGCGCGTCGGGCCGACGACATTCGTTGCCGACGGTCTTACCGAGTACGACCGTGGACGGATCGAGGTCGTGCTGGCAATACTGCCGACGCTGTCGTATTTCTCCATCCTTGTCGCACTTCCGCCTGCGATGGTTGGCACCGTGACGACCGCGCAAGTCGTCGCTACGGTGTTCGTGACGGCGATATTCGTGTTGGGCATCAGCAGCATTGGCTTGTTGGTTGAGCTACCTGAGGTTCGATCCGCTACCGGAGGGGATTCCAATGTCTGATGACGAGGTCGGGGACTCACAGGACGGAGCTGACCGCCGCGGCGTCCGTACTCGCGAGCGGTTTGACGCCGCGATGCTCTGGCTACTCGGTTTCTTCGGCCGTACTGGCGGTTCGATTCTGCGTGCTATGCCGTTCTCTGCGCGGCTGTTTGAGCGACTGGCGAACGGCGCGATCCACCAGTACTACAAGAAGACCGGCGCCGACGCGATCGGCCTTGAGACGCGCCCTGGCCAGCGGTTGGAGCTTGATCCGGTGAAATTCAAGAGCGCCGAAGAGTGCGACGAGGAGGGCGAAAAGTCCGGCTGGTACAGCTACAAACGTAGTGAGGTCTGGAACGCTGCGTCGATGGACGGTGATGTCGTCTTCCTGAATGGGAAGACCCCGACGATCCCACTGCATCACGACGATCATGCCCAGGCAGGGTGGCTCCGTCCACGGATTAGCGAGGCAATAGAACTCGGCCAGTACCAACCGCTGTACCACGATCCGACACTACAGATTGTCGTCGATGCTGACGGTCAGCAGGGTCAGACGGTCGCAGACGGTGGATACCGTGTGTTCGAGGCGGACGCTGGCGAGTGGCTCGGTGACTCAATCATCGACTTGGATAGCGGCGACGGCTATACTGGGATGCGAGTTAGCTTTGCAAAAGCTAGTGATTGGGCCGCAGAGACGACAACGACCCAGGAGATGGAGATGCAGGAACAGCGCGGCTTCCTGCGTGGCATCGCGAACAACGATCAGCCGGACGCGTTCAAGTACCTGCTCGTCGCCGCAGCTGTGATTCTCGGTGTCCTCGGGATCGTCTTTGGACTTCCCTACCTGCTCGGCGACGGGCTCGGGAACGTCGTCCCGATCACCCTGGGGTGAGCGATGTACGGGGCATACCTTCGTGCTGTCATCGCGTTGCCCGGCGTCGTCTTGGTGGCGAAGCTCATCGAGTGGATCGTCCCGTTCTTTCTCCCGTATCTGCCCCCCAACTCAGTGCTGTATCGGACGTTCAGCGGCCTGGTCGACAACGCGATGCTGATCGGACTGTTTGCGATCGCCGCTGGCGTGATCGCCGCCGCTGCGATCCAGAGTAACCCCCGGAGAATCAGATAAATGGTTCAAGTCTGGCATCGACTCGGCGTCGCGGTGGCCTATACGATCGGATTAGCGATCATCGGGATGATGTACGGGCAGGTGTTCTCGACTGCGCTCCTTCCGCTCATCAATCCCGATGGCCCATTTTCCGCTCCAGCGTTCTGGCTCGACGCAATTGTCCCGATGGTTGTCGTCGTGTTGCTTGTCGTTGTGTGGGGGTGGGTTGTGGCCGGCGCCGTCCAAGAAGAGCAGACAATCGCAACACGGAGAAGGCTATGATCAACACCCTCAGCGCTCTAACGCACAGACATACGCTCCGCCGGAGTCTCATCAGCCTGCTGGTGATTGCAGCTGGCATGACGGCCGTGATGATCGGACCGGTGAGTGCAGCTAGCGGAGTCACCCCGGCGGACATTGAGGTGTCGGCCGACGAGGTGGCGAATGGAACGACCGT
>CAZFMU010000124.1:0-5374 GCA_964520165.1 uncultured Salinarchaeum sp.
CCGCCCTGTTCGCTCCTCGGTTCCGACTGAGCGTCGGAACACACGTCACTCACGGGAAGGGCGGGATTCTCTCGCTGAATCAAGATAGCTACGTCCAGGGAGAGGTCCTCGCGGTCAACGGCGGGATGCAGTTCCGGTGATCCAGCCGTCGGGCGAGTCTCACGGCGAACGAAACCCATAGCCGCCTCGCCCGCAGAGAACCGGTCATGCGACTAGCACGCGCACAGACGGCCGACGGCATCGTGACCGGCGAGTACGACAACGGGGTTATCCACGCCGACGGAACCACCTATTCGATTAACCCGGACGGAGCAACGTTGCTTCCGCCGGCGGACCCCTCCGCGTTGTACTGTATCGGGCGGAACTATGCGGCGACGCTTGACCAGATGGACTACGACGTGCCCGATGAGCCGGACTTCTTTATCAAACCGCCGACGGCTCTCCTAGCGCCCGGCGAACCGCTTTCCTACCCGAGGTTTACCGATGAGCTGACCTACGCCGGCGAACTGGCAGCGGTGATCGACAAGCAAGCCCACAACATCACGCCAAAGGCGGTTCCGGAGGTGGTCCGCGGGTACACCATTCTGAACGATGTCGACGCACTGGATCAACCCGGCCGGACGGCCCGGAAGGCCTTCGATGGGGCGGCGCCGCTTGGCCCGTGGATCGAGACGGACATTGACCCATACGGCCTCTCGATGCACACCGAGATCAGCGGTGAACGTCGTCAGGAGGCGACAACCGACCAGATGCTCTTTGATCCCTATGAGACGGTGGCATTTCTCTCCGAACGGTTCACCTTCCGGCCCGGTGACGTGATTGCCTTCGGCAGCCCGGAGAACCCTGGACTCATCGAGCCAGGCGATACCGTCTCGATCACGTACGAGGGAATCGGTACGCTCGAACACGATATCGTCGCGTCAGAGTGAGCGTTGGGCTTTTTGTCGGATCGGATCCAGCCCTTGGCCATGGACTCTTTCGCTGTCTCGACGGAACAACGCCTCACCGTTGAGGACATCACCGACGAGGTCCAGGCGGCCGTTCCCGCCAACGCGACGGGGACGGTCACCGTCTTTGTCGAGCACACCACCGCCGGCGTGACGGTCAACGAGGGTGAGTCGCGACTTCTCGCGGATTTCGCTGACGCACTTGAGAATGTTGTCCCCGATACCGGCTGGCGTCATGACGCGATTGATGACAACGCTGACGCACATATCCGAGCGATGCTGATTGGACCGAGCACGACGATTCCGGTCGTTGAGGGCACCCTTCAGCTGGGGACCTGGCAGTCGGTGTTGTTCGTTGAGTGTGATGGGCCTCGCCGGCGGCAGGTCAGTGTCGTCGCCGACTGAGGGGATGTACATGATCGATACGGCACGTTTTTGCGACCGCCGGTCGATTACTCATCTGTGTCAGAGATTGCCCGACATCTCGATGCTGCAGCGCAGTTGCTGGCGACCGC
This sequence comes from uncultured Salinarchaeum sp., assembly GCA_964520165.1. Lineage (GTDB taxonomy): Archaea > Halobacteriota > Halobacteria > Halobacteriales > Salinarchaeaceae > CAZFMU01. Next base: position 1,463 of record CAZFMU010000124.1, read on the forward strand.
TCACGAGGCCGTCGGTGCGCATCCCGCCCAGCGGGTCGCCGCAGTTGATCTGGCCGACCGGGCGGCCGCCCACCTCAAGCAGGCTTACTCGTTGATCAACACCGAGACAACGCCTCGGACGGTGCCCTGCCAGGAGGCCGGAGCACTCCCACGAGAGACCCAGGCGCTCTTTGAGTTCCGCCAGAGCTTCGATACGCTCGTTCCGGACGCCTACACGCGTGGCATCTCGACCGACGATGAGGACGTCGCCCCTGCTACGGAGGTTAAGTCGGTGCTTGATCGGCTTGATTCGTTCCTTGAGGTCGGTCAGGCCGTCTACAACGACGGCGAATGCATCCGCAACACCCGCAAGGTCAACCAGATCAAATCCGAGGCCGGGCTCGCCGAACCATAGTCGATCCCGGTGTATAAGTTAGGCTAGATATTTTTGTCAGCAGAGCCGATCGGTATCGATGCGATGTACACGAAGCTTGATCGCAGCCACGACGGCGTCATCGGCTACGAACTCAGCGGCACGATCACCGAGGCGGAGTTCAAGGAGATGGTCGCGGAGTTCGAGACGGCGATCAACGAAGCCGGCGAACTCCGGCTGTTGATCCACACACCACGGATTCCCACCTTCGAGTTCGCCCTCCTTGACGAGGATTTCGGGTTCTGGCTGAGCCACCGCCACGACATCGAGCGGTACGCCGTCGTTGGCGACGGCCGACTGCTTGAGTGGGCGACAAGGGTCGGCGACCGGATCACCGGGATCGATGTGCGTCACTTCGAGGAGGCCGACATTGAGACGGCCTGGGAGTGGCTTGAGGCGGAGTGAGTCGCCGGCCCCGCTGTCATCGTGTCCGATGTCTGGCCCCAAGTGCCCCTGTGTCCCAGGTATCGGAAGATGAGACCGGCCCCGATTCAATGGTCTCAAGATGCCCAGGCCGCCTTAGAACGCATGTGACCGACGAGACACGCGACAACGTGCTGCCCGGCACCGACGAGTCACTTGACACCCCCGATGTCCGGGGGTATGACTTCCGTGGCGAATTCGACCTCGGCGAGATGCTCGAAGCCTACGCCACAACGGGGTTTCAGGCGAGTCACCTCGCCGAGGCGATCGATATTCTCAAGCGGATGCAGGCGGCCGATGCGACGGTTTATCTGACGCTCACATCGAACATCGTGTCCTCTGGGCTCCGCGAGACCGTTGCCGCCCTGGTGCGCGAAGGGTATGTTGACGTACTCATCACGACCTCGGGATCGATCACCGAGGACGTCATCAAGACGGCCAAGCCGTTTAAGATGGGCCGGTGGGACGCCGACGAGGCGGCTCTGCGTGAGCGCGGGATCAACCGCCTGGGGAACATCTTTGTTCCCTCCGATCGGTACGTCTGGCTTGAGGAGCGACTCTATGACTTCTTCGATGACTTCTTCGCCGAGGAGTCGATCCGTACGCCGACGGCCTTCTCCCGCGAACTCGGCGAGACCATCGAGGACGAGGACTCGATTCTCAAGCAGGCGGCCGACCAGGATGTCCCGATCTACTGTCCGGCGCTCACCGACGCCGAGGTCGGCAACTTCCTGTATTATTACAACCAGCAGGCCGAGAAAGACGTCGGGATCGAGATTCTTGCGGACTACGAGCGACTGATCGATGATGGGCTGCTGGCCGACGAAACGGGATTGATCGTCCTTGGTGGGGGCATCCCCAAACACCACGCCATCATGACGAACCTCTTTCGGGGCGGAGCGGACTACGCGGTGTACGTCTCGACCGGTATGGAGGGCGATGGGTCACTTTCTGGAGCACCGCCGGACGAAGCCGTCTCTTGGGGGAAGATCAAAGGCGAGGACGAGACCACCTACACCCAGATCCAGGCCGAGGCGACGCTGGTCGTGCCGTTGCTCGTTGCCGGGGCCTTCGAGTTTGAGGATTGAACACCAGAGTTGTCGCTCTCGATGAAACGGGCCTGGACCACCCTTGATCCCCGCCGGTAAATCGACGCGCATGTTCGTCCGAGCGACCGGCAACGCTCGTCACCACGCAGGGATTGTCCGTCTAGCGCTGTCGAACCGGCACCGGAAGGAATAGCGGTATCGATGGACCGCACACGCACACTCACTGTCGTTCTGGCTGGCCTGCTTCTCGTTGCGACGGCCGTTGCCGTCGGGGCAACAACGCTCGATACCCGCGTTGGAGGCAACATCACGGTGGCGGCGGACGACCGGCTTGAGGAGACCGTCACGGCCACCGGCGGACGTGTCATCGTCAACGGCACGGTCGACGGTGACCTACATGCCTACGGTGGAAACGTCCGGATCACGGAATCCGGCGAGGTGACTGGGATTGTCCGCGCCTACGGTGGCAGTATCTCGATTGCTGGGGCCGTCAGTGAGAGCGCACTTGGGTACGGTGGGACCGTCCGACTAGCCGAGTCCGGAACAGTCGATGGGTCCTATGGTGCCGTCGCCAGCACGGCGGTCGTCGCCGGGACGGTTGATCAGGATGTCAACGCCGTCGGCGGGACAGTTCGACTGGCCGACACAGCCGAGGTCGGCGGCAATGTCGTCTATCGTGGCACACTCGAGGATCGCGGAGGGACCGTCGGAGGACAGCGCAAGGCCGCTAAGGAGCTTTCGTTGCTTCCGCCGCTGGCCCTTATCGGGAGCGTTGCCGAGGTGCTGCTTGTTCTCTCGACGTTCGCGCTGGGGACCAGCCTCCTCTATGTGGCCCCGGCGTTTGCGGACGAAGCCGTCCGTATGATCAGGACCACGCCGCTGCGCACCGGGGTGATCGGCGCCCTTGCGGTCGCCGGAACGACCGGTGCAATCGGGCTGACCGCGGTGACCATCGTCGGCCTACCGCTGGCAGTCGCCGCATTGTTGATCGCGTTGGTTCTCGCCTGGGTTGCACTCACCTACGGCCAGTACGTCATCGGACACCTCGTCCTCTCACGAGTTGATGTCACAAATCGGTATTTTGCGCTCGTCAGCGGCGTCCTCGGGGTATCACTGCTGGGGCTGCTGCCCTACATTGGGCCAGTGATTGAGACGGTCGTGTTTCTTCTTGGAGCCGGAGTTCTCGCCAGCGGCATCGGTCGACTGGCCAGTATGACGCGCACACGTCGCGGTGGACGCTGAGGCCTCGGTGCAACGATGGCTCCGTTCGGATGGCCTACAGGAATTCCGTGTTCTGTGGGCCGTTCGTGATGTGAACTTCAAAGGGCTGCGTGCTCACGTCGTCCTGTTCGACAAGGTGCCAGTAGGTCGCCGCGATCTCATCGGGGTCAAGCAACGTCTCCGCGTCACGGTCGGGAGCATTCTCGCGGACTGCCGGCGTGTCGATCTGGCCGTCGATGACGACGTGAGCGACGTGGACCCCCTCCGGGCCGAACTCTTGGGCGATATCCATCGCCATGCCACGGGCGGCGAACTTCGCCGCGGTAAAGCCGATCGCCCCGCCGAGACTCCGGACAGCCGAGGTCGCACCGGTGAAGAGCACGGTTCCGCCGCCGGTCTCAAGCATGTCGCCGACAGCCTCTTGTGAGCAGACGAACGCACCGCGGCCGTTGACCGCCCATGCTCGCTCGAAGTCCTCAACGCTCGTGTCCATGAGACCCGTCCAGGCGGGTGCACTCGCGTGGTTGACAAGCACGTCGACCGGTCCGAAGGTCTCGCGTACCGTCTCAAACCCCGTCCGGATTGCCGTGGCGTCACGCAGGTCGGTCGGAACCGCCAGCGCTTCTCCCGGTAGATCCTCGGCGAGTGTCTCGATGTACTCTGTCGATCGAGCGAAGAGAGCGACACGACAGCCCTCGGTGGCAAAGCGCTGTGCGAGCGATTCTCCCAGACCGGGACCGACCCCGGCGATCACCGCTGTCTTGGCCATATTGGCGGTACCGCCCGAAGCAGCAAAGTCGTGGTGGC
>CAZFMU010000125.1:0-5369 GCA_964520165.1 uncultured Salinarchaeum sp.
ACCTGAAGGCGGCTGCAAGCACCTGCGTCGCGTCGATCACGAGATCAAACGGGGTCGCGTGCCCCGACCAGACGGCTGCCTTCCAACAACCCCGGTGTAAATCACCACTCTCTTCGTCGGAGTCGCTCTTATGTCACTGAGTAGTGTTGCGGCACACTAGCCTTTTCACGGCCGGCCACATATCGGGAGGTATGAGCAGCGACAGAATCGACGCCGAAAGCAAGGTATCCGGAAACCAGGCAAATATCCCCGTCCGGATTCGGCGGGAACTCGATATCGACGATGGTGATCAGCTCCGTTGGCAGCTCGAAGACGATGGGAGCATTCGGGTTCACGTCATCCAACAGCGAACCGGCACGTTCGCCGACTTCGACGGCTACACTGGTGAGGAGCCGACCGATGTCACGAGCGATCACGACGCCTGGGGCGTCGACGTCGAGTAGATGCCCCGTGCACTCATCGATACGACAGTCCTCTTTGCCGCCGCATACCGGCGGGATGAATTCCACGATGCCGCCCTTCCCGTGCTCCAGGGCATCGACGATAGAACGCTCCCGGAGGCAGTCGTCCTTGACTACGTGCTCGCGGAAACGCTCAACGGCCTCACGACCCACGCCGGCCACGATGCAGCCGTCGATCTCCTTGATCGGATCGAGGAAAACGCCCGCTTCCACATCGACTCACTCACCACCGACGCCCTCGCGACCGGGAAGGCCCTCTTTCGCCAACACGACCCGCTCTCCTTCGTCGACGCCTGTATTGTGGCGTATATGCAAACCGAGGGGCTCGGCTACCTGTATGCGTTTGACGACGATTTTGACGCTGTCGAGGATGTCTATCGACTCGATACAGCAACGAATCCCTACAACCCGAACTGACGCCGGCAGACGGCACGGCTGGCGACGATGTTCGGTCTCATTGCGGAGAGCCGAGGAGAAAGCCTCGCGCTTCAGCGCGGGGAGGATGTCAAGCAAGTAACGGAGGACCCGGCGACATACCATCGCAGCGAATCGCATTCCGAGTGGCGAACGCGACAGCGTCTCGCTGACTGCTCGATGGAGACACTACAGGCCCGCCTTGAGACACTTACTGCCCGCGATCGCACGTTCCGCGACCGGTATGATGCCGATGCGCCAGCCGCTGTCGACGCCCTTGATCACGCCGAGTATGACGACGTCGAGACTGTCTGGCAGGACCGCTCCGAATGGCAGACGGTCCGTACGCGTATCGAACGGATCGAAGCGGTCCGCCAACAGCGGACGGCGGAATCCTCGCCATGTGAACGCACTCGCCACGACCACGGAGGCTTTGTCCGTCCGGTCGGTACCCGACACGGTGATGGCGCTTCCGTCGGGCCGACACTGGGCGGCCGTGCTGGTCGTCGTGGCCGTCTGTGCTGGCGCGTGTGCCGTCGGCGGGGCAACGGCCGCGCCGGCCGACGAGCCCCAGTCGGTGACGCTCCCAACGGGCGAGACCGTCCGCCTGCACGGCACCGGGGGGAGCCCCCAGTACGAACCGGTCGAGGGTACCGTGACTCGCCTGGCGCTCGACACTCACACCTACCTCCTGCCGGCGGGTTCGAACGCGAGCGCCCTGCGTGCCGATTACGACCGGGCGCTATTCGCGGTGGACACCCTCCGGGCGGCCAGTCAGCGCGGCGCCTGGCCGGTTGTCCTTGAGACGAACCGCTCGGTGGCGACACTCGACCGCCTCGGACTCCAGGACGTCGACCGCCTCGCGAGCGGGACGGTCCGTGCCCGACTGCCACTTGACGCGACCGACGCCGTTGCCGCGGCGGTACAACGCGGAGCGATCGAGGCGGTGCGACACGATGCCCCGGTAACCACGGCCATCGCCCGGCCAGCGGCAACGGGCCACCCACCGGCCACCCCACCTGGATCGTCCACGAACCGCACCGATCCGGTGCGGGTCGCCATCGTCGATAGCGGGATCGACCAGACCCATCCCGCACTACAGGGCCAGGTTATCGAGCGGGTCGATCTGACCGATCGCCAGCCGAACGCCTCCGCAGCCGTGACGAACGCCTCGGCGCTCGATGGGGCCGGCCACGGGACGATGGTCGCGGGCGTGGTCGCCGGCAACGCCGAGGACTACACCGGGGTGGCCCCCGAGGCGGCGCTGATTGATATCCGGGTGTTCGACGAGACCGGATCGGGGCGGGCCTCGACGGTTGCTGCCGGCATCGAGTACGCCGTCCGCGAGGCCGAGGCCGACATCATCCTGACGAGTCTGGGCTATGCCGGCACCGATGGCCAGACCATCTCGGAGGCCATCGCCGGTGCCCACGCAGAGGGCGCCGTCGTGGTGGCCTCGGCCGGCAACCGCGGGAGTCGGCGCTCGATCACCGCCCCGGGCATCGCTCCCGAGGCGATCACGGTCGGATCGAGCCACCGCAACGGGGTGGCCACGCACTCCTCACGCGGGCCGACGCCGGCCGGCCACCTCAAGCCGGAGCTCCTCGCCCCTGGCGGGGGCCAGACCGTCCCGATGGCCGGCGGGGGGTACGCCACCCGCGCCGGGACGAGCTTTGCCGCCGCCCACGTCGCTGGCGTGAGTGCCCGGCTGCTCGCCGCCGAGCCGACACTCACACCGACGGCGGTCGAGGATCGGCTTGTGAGCACCGCCCGCCCGCTGCCGGGTGCGGATGTCTACGCCCAGGGTGGCGGCGTCGTCAACGCAACGCGGGCGCTTGATCCGCACGTCGTCATCGACGGAGCCGTGGCCGATTTCGGACTCGTGACCGACGATACGAATCAGACTCGTACGATCACGGTCCGCAACGTCGACACCCAGCCTCACACCCTGACGCTTGCGCTGGCTGTCGAGAACGTCGATCACCCCAATGTGACCTCAACGACAATCGCGCTCAACCGGAGTCGGCTGTCGCTTGCGCCGAACGAGACGGCGCCGGTGTCCGTGCAGATCGATCCAAGCGTCGGCACGACCGGTGCTTACAGTGGGGCGATTCGCTATCGGGTCAACGGGAGTCCCCGAACGGCCGTGACGGGCTATGTTCGTGGCGGCGTGATCACCGTTGACAAGCGCCCGCTCTCGCCGAACGGCACGACCGACGGCGATGCCGTCCTCGCCACGTCGGTCCCCGGCGACCGAGACGCGGTGATGACCCTTGAGAACGGCACGGCCACCTTCGCCGGCGCGGGCGGGGAGTACCTCCTTGTCTCGACCGGTGTCGACCGGCCGACCGGCACGCTGGTGGCGGCGGCAACGCGCGTGCAGACCGACCGGTCCCGACGCGTCGTCCTCGATGAGCGCGAGACGGTGCCTGTCGGGATTGACGCCACGCCGCTTCGCGAGGCCTACGGCCGGCTGGCGAACCTCTCGGTGACGGCCTCGCTCACGGCCGAGGGATCCTACATCGCGCGGTCGCGACTCGACGCGCCGACCCGCGAGGTGCGCGTCACACCGCGGATGGGCCTTGATGTTGCGACGACCTACCAGCTGGCGACGACCACCGGTACCGGGCGGCTCGACGCCAGTGATGTCTTCCATCTGGGGCACCGCCAGTGGACCCTCTATGGGCGCTCGATCGAGACGGTCACCCCCAGCGAACTCACAACGCGCACCTACCGCGTCCGACACACCGCAACCGACGAGACGCCCGCCGCTCGCGATCAGATCGACGTCAGCGGCGTCTGGAACCAGCGGCCGCTGCGGTGGTTCAGCCTCGGCGACCGACACACCCAGTCGGTTCATCGGTATCCATCGGCGCCGCGGGCAACCTACACGCGTGCCCTCCGGAGCGACGCCTGGGCGACGACCGATCCTGGCGGGACGACGCTCACTCACCCCTTCGCGGCGACGGTTACCGCTCTTGACCGGGTGGATGGACGCGTTCGCGGGACCGTCCGGCCCTTCACCGGCTCCGATGACGTCTACCGGCCGCGTCATACATCGCGAGTGCTCGCCGCCGGCCAGCGCATCGAGGGGCCCACCGGGCGGGTCAGCGTGCCCATACGCAACGACACCGCGACGCTGCGGGTTTCCGGGTCGAATCCCGATGCCCGCCTCTCGACGCGGACCCAGACCACCTGGCGGCTCAACGCGAGTCGGCTTGATCGACGCCCACAGTTCGGTGGACTGCGGGTTCCGGCTGCGAACGATACGAACGCCGTGACCCCCGGGCGGACGGTCGTCCGGGTTCCGACCGGTCGGCCGGACGCGGTGACAGACCTGCGGCTGTGGTATCGCAGCGATGTCGACATCCCCTACCGGACACTCGGTGCAACGAACACGACGCCGACGGCGTCTCACACGATTGAACCGCCGTGGGTCGATGCGACCGGCTGGGAGGACGCGCCGACTGGACGGACCCTGCCCGGCTGGCGTGGGACGATCACCGTGCCGGAGACGGCCCGCCGTGGGACGGTGAGTCTCGCCGCCGAACTGCACACGTCCGCCGGAACAATCCGGACAATGACCGTCGATGCCGTGCACGTGCGCCCGGCGCCGAATACCTCGACGCGGCTGCTCGCCGGACAGCTCACCGCCGGTGACGGCCCGGCGGCCAACGACAGCGTTCTCGCCGAGCCGACTGCGGGAGGTGATCGGATTGTCGCGCGAACGGACGCAACCGGCCACTACGAACTGGAGGTACCGCGAAACCGCACGTACACCCTCACGTACGTCCGCGGCTCGCCCTCCCGGATCGACCGCGTTGGAAGCGCCCGCCCGCTGGTGTATCCGTTGCAGAACGTCACCGTCCGGGAGGCGAATCTCCGACTGGACACGGACATTCCCGCGGGACGGCTCCTGCGGCTGTCCGTCAGTGATGAGCGCGGGATTCCCGTCCCCAACGCGAGTGTCACGCTTACGGCGATGCGCCAGAACGCCTCCTTCAGTCTCGATGGCACGCCCGACGCGGACGGCTGGGTGCGGGCGAACGCCTCCGCCGATGGGATCCGGCTGGCCGGCCCGGTCCGGATTACGGTCACCCCGCCGGCGGATCGGGCCTACCCCGACACGACTGTCACTCGGAACATCACACTCGAATCGAACGCGACACCACGAGTCGAGCGGATCGTCCTGCCCACGCGGCCGCCGAACGCGACGGTCATGCCCAACCGCGAGGCGATGCTTGCGGGGACGCCGGTCCGGTTGGATGCCCGTGAGAGTGACGTCCCTGCCGGCGCCGCGGAATACCGCTGGGATTTCACCGGCAACGGGACGATCGATCGGGTTACAAGCGATCCGGAGGTGCGGTACACGCCACCGGTCGGAACACACCACCCGCGGGTTGTGGTGGTCGATCGCGCCGGCAAGCGGGCGACCGCCTCGACGCGGATCCGCGTGGTGGCACCCGAGTGAGCCTCCGGAGTGCCTTTGGCGTG
>CAZFMU010000126.1:0-5205 GCA_964520165.1 uncultured Salinarchaeum sp.
CGATCGTCGGCCCAAACGGAGCCGGCAAATCAACCCTGATGAAGGCCATCTACGGTCTCATCGACTGCTGGGAGGGGACGGTCACCCTCGGCGGCGAGGACATCACGTCGTTGCGCGCCGATCAGGTGACCGAGCGCGGCATGTGCTATGTCCCCCAGCGGGCGAATGTCTTTCCGACACTCACGGTCAAAGAAAACCTCGAAATGGGGGCCTACACAAAGGAAGCGGTCACATCGGCTGATTTTGAGCGCGTCTGGGAGCGCTTCCCGATCCTTGAGGAGCGCCAGACCCAGAAGGCCGGCACGATGTCCGGCGGCCAACAACAGATGCTTGCGCTTTCTTCGGCACTGATGGTTGATCCGGAGGTTCTGCTCGTCGATGAGCCCTCGGCAGGACTCGCCCCCGACCTTGTTGACGATATGTTCGACCGTCTGCAGTCGATCCGCGATGGGACGGACACAGCGATTTTGATGGTCGAACAGAACGCCCGGAAGGCCCTTGCAATCTCCGATCGGGGGTACGTCCTTGATATGGGCGAAAACCGGTTTGAAGGGCCCGGTCAGGCGCTGCTCGAACGCGACGAAGTCGCCGAGTTGTATCTCGGCGGATAGCTCACCCCTTGGTCACCCTCTTGATCGCGTTACGACCGGTTGCACAGACGTCCGCTGGCATATCCGATGGCGGCTCTGCGAGGGCGGCCGCGTCGAACCACGACCAGTCGCTGGCTGGCTGCTCGCCTGGGTTCGGGTCGACCCGCCGGTGATTCGCCTGTGCAAAATACACGAAGTCGATGTGCTGGTGGCCGACATCCCCTTGGTGGACGTTGATGTCCTCGAGTTGCAACTGCTGTGGATGAGGAAGGGTTCGTGCCTGTGCGGAGTCGATATCGGGAGCGTCGGCGACGAGGTCGACATCAAGTCCGGTCTCCTCGTTGACCTCTCTGAGGGCGGCCTCGTGTGGCAGTTCGTCCCGGTCGATGTGCCCACCGGGTGGCAGCCACAGCCCTAGCCGGTCGTGTTCGTGTAAGAGTGTCGCACCGTCGTGGACCACGTAGACGGAGGTCACGAAGTGGCGGGTCGTCTCCATGTATGATAGTGGGGCGGCGGCGTCTTGGGCGTCTCGACTCGGCTGATCGAAACCCTTACTCCGAGTCCGCCGGTGATCCGGAGTATGAGCGATCGCCGCGTCGACCCCGAGCAGGTGCGCCATATCGCCGACCTCGCGCGGGTCGAACTCGATGAGGACGAGTCCGACCGGTTTGCCGATCAGTTCGAAGAGGTCCTCGAGTACTTCGAAACGCTTGAGGAGGTTCCCGAGGTCGAGCGCAAGCCGGAGCTGACGAACGTATTGCGCGCCGACGAGGTCGAGACGGGCCTCTCACAGGACGACGCGCTCGCGAACGCCGCCGACAGCGAGGACGGCTACTTCAAGGGGCCGCGGGTGTCCTGATGACGCCGGATGATACGATGAGCCAGAACATCTTCATCACGGAGACCGAACTCACCGGGGAGGCTGACGGCCCGCTCGCCGATCGGACCGTTGCGGTCAAGGACAACATCTCCACCGAGGGTGTCCGGACCACCTGCGGATCGGCCATGCTTGAGGAGTATGTTCCGCCGTACAATGCGACGGTCGTCGATCGACTGCTTGAGGCGGGGGCGACAATCGTCGGCAAGACCAATATGGACGAGTTCGGCATGGGGACGACCACCGAGACAAGCGCGTTCGGACCGACAGAAAACCCGGCCGCTCCGGGACGGGTTCCGGGTGGATCCTCCGGAGGATCAGCGGCAGCCGTTGCCGCCGGGGAGGCAGACCTTGCACTCGGATCGGACACCGGCGGGTCGGTGCGGTGTCCGGCAGCCTTCTGTGGCGTCGTCGGTATCAAACCCACCTATGGACTGGTCTCCCGGTACGGTCTTGTCGCCTACGCCAACAGCCTCGAACAGATCGGGCCGATCGCGGACACCGTCGAGGACGCCGCCACGCTGCTCGATGTCATCGCCGGGCCGGATCCGAAAGACGGGACCACACGCGAGACCGGTGCCGAGACCGACTACGCGAGTGCGGCCGACGGCGACGTTGACGGACTAAGCATCGGTGTGCCCACGGAACTGCTTGACGGGGCCGACGACCGCGTCGTTGAGATCTTCTGGGACGCCATCGCCCGGCTTGAGGATCGCGGCGCCACCTACCAGGAGATCTCTCTACCGGCGCTTGAACACGCCGTTGAGGCCTACTACGTGATCGCGATGTCGGAGGCCTCCTCGAATCTCGCCCGGTTTGATGGCGTGCGTTACGGCCACTCCGGCGGCTTCGATGGCAACTGGAACGAGACCTTCTCTCGAGCGCGTCGCGAGGGCTTCGGTGATGAGGTCAAACGACGGATTCTGCTGGGGACCTTCGCGCTCTCGGCCGGCTATCAGGACAAGTACTACAAACAGGCACAGGACGCCCGTGCGTGGGTCAAGCAGTCCTTCGACGACGCATTCGCGTCGGTCGATGTCATCGCCTCGCCGACCATGCCTGTGGTCCCCTTTGAGCGGGGCAGTACCATTGACGATCCCCTTCGGTTGTACCTCGCCGATGCCAACACCACGCCGGTGAATCTGGCGAACCTCCCGGCCATCTCCGTGCCCGCCGGAGAAGCCGATGGCCTGCCCGTTGGGATGCAACTCGTTGGCCCAGCCTTCGGCGAACGACGGATCATCCGCGCGGCGAGCGCGGTACGTTAGATTGTTGCGACAAGCGCGAATGTCCGCGGTCGCTCGGCTTGGAAGGTGACCTCGAAGCCAGCGTCGCGGTGGTGGGCAATCGCCTCCTCAAGCGAGTATCGCTCGGACAACGGCGGCCCTTCGTCACCGATTCCGTTCGCCGACCAGTCGACAACTACGTGTCGACCGCCGTCGCGCAGGACCCGTTTGATTTCTTCGAGCACTGCAACGCTACCGTATTCGTGGTAGGTCACCGTCGAGTAGGCGGCTGTCGTGCTGGCGCCGGCGATCGGGAGGGTACCGGCGTCGGCGGCGACGAGGCTCGTCACCGGCGGTACGCCCTGTTCGCGGTGATGACGGTGCATCACCGGCTGAATGTCGACTGCCAGCAGCCGATCAACGAAGCTGTCGACATCGCGGGTGAAAAATCCGGTTCCGCTACCGAGGTCGATCACCGTCGCCTCCGGCGATACATCAAGCATCCACAGTAGCTCCTCGCTTGAGCAGAGACTGTAGCGCTCGGGATCCTCGAGGCCGGCGGCGTGTGCGCTCTCAAAGGTGTGATGACCCATTGGTGTCAGTGCGAGTCCGATGCGTATCAGTGTGTCTCACCGCCACCGTTAACACCGCGCAGCCGACAAGGTACATGATGGCGACAGTAGAATATCTCGACTACGAAGTCGTTGATGACAACGACTGGGACGTACAGGATCCCGAGAACTTCGAGCGGGCAGCTGAGATGGACCTTGCTGACGAAACCCACGGCGAAATCGAGGTCGACGCCGGGCGATATATTCTTGAGGCGGCCGAGGCCGCCGGATACGACTGGCCCTTCTCGTGTCGTGCGGGTGCGTGTGCAAACTGCGCCGCCATTCTCGTCGAAGGCGATGTCGACATGGACATGCAACAGATCCTCAGTGACGAGGAGGTTCGCCAGAAGAACGTGCGACTGACTTGCATCGGAACTCCCGAAACCGACCGCGTACGGATCGTCTACAACGCCAAGCACCTCGATTACCTCCGTAATCGCGTCATCTGAGCCCGATCGATGGCCGTCTTTGAGCGCACTACCACGGTGGCTGCCCCACTTGAGACGGTCTGGCAGTTTCACGATAATATCGACGGACTTCGTGCGCTCACGCCAGCGTGGGCGGGACTGCACATCGAGCGCGTCGTGGGACCCGATGGCACGCCGGATCCGGCGACCCTTGTTGAAGGCACCGACATCGAGATGACGGTCGGGCCATTCGGCCTCCAGCGCTGGCACTCACGGATCATCGAGCGAACCCGCGAGGACGATCAGGCGTGGTTCGTTGACGCGGCCGTTGACGGCCCCCTCCCGGAGTGGCGCCATACTCACCGGTTTATCGCGGACGGTCCCGACCAAACGCGGATTGAGGACCACGTCGCGCTGACCCCACCGACCGGGATTCCAACCGCACTCCTCACCGCCGGTTTGGCAGTACTGTTTTGGCTGCGTCACCGTCGGTACCATCGCCGATTTGGTCGGACGTAGGCGACAACTGGAGGCTTTTTGCCGACCGACCTCCAGGTGTCGGCTGATGAGTACTAGCGAGGGGACCGCGGACACCGAGGATGTCCCGGTCGAGGAAACCACACACGACTACGAGGCCCTTGGACTCGTCGCGGGCCTTGAGATCCACCAGCAACTCGATACCGAGGAAAAGCTCTTCTGTGGGTGTCCGACCGACCGTCGGGAGCCCGAGGAGGCCGCCACCCGACTGCACCGGTATCTCCACCCGACGCGGAGCGAACTGGGTGAACTTGATGAGGCGGCCCTTGAGGAGAGCCGCGTCCGTCGCGAGTTCGAGTATCTCGCCTACGACTCGACCTGTCTCGTTGAGGCCGACGAGGAACCACCACGACGGATCGACGAGGAAGCCCTTGCGGTTGCCATGCAGATCGCGTCGCTGATGGACATGACCGTTGTCGACGAACTCCAGGTCATGCGCAAGATCGTCGTTGACGGATCGAACACGACCGGCTTCCAGCGGACCGCCAAACTCGCCCTTGATGGGACCATCGAGACCAGCGAGGGAGCAGTCGGCATTACCGACCTCATGCTTGAGGAGGAATCCGCCCAACGAGTGGCCGAGACAGATCAGGGCGTCCGCTATAGCCTTGATCGACTGGGCATTCCACTGGTTGAGATCGGGACCGATCCCGATATCACCTCGCCATCACAGGCCCGAGAGGCCGCCGAACGGATCGGGATGATCGTCCGCTCAACCGGAGCGGTCAAACGTGGACTGGGGACTATCCGCCAGGATGTCAACGTCTCGATCGCCGAGGGTGCGCGTGTCGAGATCAAGGGCGTCCAGTCACTCGATGACATCGACGACATCGTCCGCAATGAAGTCACCCGGCAGGTACGACTGCTTGAGATTGCTGATGCACTCGCCGAGCGCGACGCGTCCGTCGGCGAGCCACAGGACGTCACCGATGTCTTTGCGGACACCGACAGCGGTGT
>CAZFMU010000127.1:0-4387 GCA_964520165.1 uncultured Salinarchaeum sp.
TCCAGAGGCGGACCGCGTCGGCCCCGGAGATGTCCGGACGCTCGCGCTCAATCCCGAGGCGCTGTTCGACATCATCAAGACCACCGGAATACCCGAGTTGGCGGTTGAGCGACCACAGGTCGGCATGGGGCAAATCAATCGAGAGGTCAAAGGATTGTTCGAGAAACGGCACATCGAAGCGTCGACCGTTGAAGGTCACAAGCAGGCGCGCATCGGCAAGTTCGCCGGCCAGTCGGCGGGTGGTGAGGTCTCGCCCCCGAACAAGCGTGGTCGTCTCTCCGGCCCGGTGCAACGAGACCGTCGTCACCCGGTGACGGTCGTGATCCAGTCCGGTCGTCTCGATGTCGAGAAATACGGTATCCGGGCGCACATTCTCGTAAAACCGCCAGTGGGTATCACTCGGGAGTGTCTGCCGGAAGAACGCGGCGTCACCCGCGGCGAGACGGTCCTGGGCCCGGTCGATGAACGTCTCGATGCGCTTTGCACGGGTCGATCCAACAACCGAGCAGCCGGGGTCGAAGTGCTCCCACCGGGTGATGCCGGCCTCCCAGAGGGCCCGCTCGGTCTGTGGCCCCACACCGGTGACCGGGATGAAACTGTTCTCGATCCGCACGAGAGGGTGATTACACCGACCGGAATAAAGTCGCTCCGCTCTCGGCGGGTTCAAACGTGATGGCGACACGAAAAGAGGCCGTGATTGCGATCGCTGGCGGAAAAGGGGGCTGTGGGAAGACGACCACCGCGATCGGTGTGGCTGCCGCACTCGCAGCAGCCGGCCGTCGGGCACGCGTCGTTGATTTGGATATCGACATGCCCAACGTACATCGGGTTGCTTCCGTCGACCGGACGCCGACGATCACCGACCTCAACGAGCGGTCGTTGGCGGCCGTTGCCCACCAGTCCCCGAAGGTTCCGGGCGTCGACGTGTTGACCGCCCCCCGGCACGGGCGAGTCCCCGATTACGACCGACTCGCAGCCACACTCGGAGACAGCATGCCGACGATCCTCGATTGTCCCTGCGGGGCCGGACCCGACGCTGTTGCGCCGCTTGTTATGGCAGAGTCGGTGGTCATCGTATTAGCGCCGACACACGCGAGCGTTCAGGACGCGATCAAAACCGAGGCCATGGCGTCAACACTCGGAACGCCCGTCGGGGCGGTTGTCATCGTCGGGACTCGCCGTCCACCGGCGGGTGTGACGGCGCCGTTCCAGAGCCAGCAAGTACAGCCGATCCCTGCTGTTGAGGGCGACCCACTCATCGCCGACGCAAGCACGCGCGCCTACCGTCGTGTGGCGGAGGCGCTTCTTGAGACGACCACGATCAGCACTCGCGCGCGGTAGCCTGACGCAGCCGTTCGGCGACAGCCGACAGTCGGTCAGACGCGCCATCGATGGCGGCCGCCAAGGCATCAAGTTGCGGGGTGGTCCCGACGATATACAGACTATCGTCGCGCTCGACAACCGCCGCTTCCGGATCCGTCTCAAGGAGAGTCGCCACGTCGGTGTCGGTCAGATCACCGACGACGAAGGCCCGGGTGAGCGCCGCCTGTGGCGAGTGAGTCCGAACGGTTCCAAGCGCCGCCTGCCGAGCGGCCTCACCCACGGTTGTCCCGGGGAGTTCGACGACCGCCGGCGGATCGGGGTCGGCCACGCGCCGATCGCCGAGAGCATGGGCGACCTTGACCACATCGGCAGTGGCGTCGGTGTCGTGGGTGCGGATGACATGGGCACCACGTTCGACCTCCATTGTCGCTGCCGCGAGACTAACCGGCAACTGGTCGGCGGTCGTCAACTTGTCGGCGAGGGCGCCGAGAAAGTCCTCGCGGTTGGTGGCCGTGAGAATCGGACGGCCGAAGGCCCGGAACTCACGCAGTCGCCGGAACAGTTCGTAGTTGTCCTCAAAGGTGCGTTCGTCGTACCAGCCGCCGAAGGCCGGATCAATGATGGTCCGGTCGGTAAAGCCATCGCGCTGAATCGCCTCAAAGAGGTCATCGACCGTCTTGAGAGCCCCCGGCCGGGCAAGATCCGGCGGACTCGCCATCTTGACCACCGGCATATCGTGGGCCTCAAGCGTCGGCTTCATGTCCGGGTCGGCGAACCCACAGACATCGTTGATGATGTCGAAGCCGTGGCCGATCGCCGCCTCAGCCACCTCCGCATAGCGGGTTTCGAGTGAGATTGGTACGTCAGCCTCAATGTGATCGAGAATCGGAGCGACCTCCTCAAGCCGGTCAAGTTCCTTCTCAACGGGCTTGGCCTCATACTTCGGATTGGCCGACTGCAGGCCAACGTCGACGATATCCGCTCCCGCAGGGACAAGTTCCTCATCAACAAACCGCGCCGCCTCCTCGGGGGCGAGGTACACGCTCGGACCGTAGCCCGACTGTTCGCTCATATTGAGAACGCTCATGATCCGAGGCGGATACCCGTCGCCGATCGGGAGCCCATCGATAGTGACCGTCTCCATACAGACACCGAGTCGCCGGATAGTAATAACGCCGCGGCCCTCACGCGAGTCCGTCGGCCAACCAGGCGTCGATATCGAGCGCCCGCGCCTGATCGGTGAGTCGGGGCCAGTCGGTTTCGACGGTCGTATCGTCGATCGCACGGCCGATTGCGGCCGCGGTACCGGCGACATCGTGAGGATTGATCGTCACGGCACCGTCAAGATATGACGCCGCACCGCAGAACTCGCTGATGAGCAGTTCATCGGGCGACGCCGAAGCGAGCGCATACTCAAGCGCGATCAGATTGAAGCCGTCGGCAATCGCCGTGACGAGCCCAACATCAGCCCCGGCAAGAAGCGCGACGAGTCGCTGTCGGGAGAGCGATCCCTCGATGTAGGTGATCGGGGTCCAGTCGTCGGTTCCAAAACGGTCGTTGATCCGATCAATCCGGTCGCGAATCCGGTGGTAATGTCGGCGGTACGCCGGAATGGCTGCCCGGGTCCGCGAACCCTTCTGGATCAGTCGAACGGTCCCGTGGAGTGCAGGCCGCCGTTCCAGGAGGTGCTCAAAGGCGCGAAGGCGGTGGCCGATCCCCTTGGTATAATCGAGCCGGTCAACGCCGACGAGAACGGTCTCCGTCGTGTCAATGTCGTTGGTCGACCGAAGCCGGTCCCACTCGTGACGGACCGACTCATCTGAGGCGAGTCGTCTGACCGCATCGGTATCGACGCCGATCGGCGAGACGTACACACGCGTTTCGGTACCGTCGTAGACGACGCGCGGAGGGTCGTCACCAGCGGCCTCGACTGTCGCCGCCGGGAGGTGCCGGTCCACGGATGATAAGAACGCCTGTCGGTAGGTCTCGACGTGAAATCCAAGCCGGTCGTTCGCGAGAAGGCCCTCAAGCACCTGCTCGGCCTGCGGACAGCGCGCGAAGAGGTCCGGCGCCGGCCAGGGAATATGCCAGAACTGCTGGAGCCGGGGTGACTGACCGAGCTGCTCACGAAGTAGCCGAGGAGCAAGTGCCAGGTGGTAGTCCTGAAACCACACGAGTGGCGAGGTGACCGTCTCGATGGTGTCAGCGACCACGGTCGCGAAGGTCTCGTTGACCGCCCGGTATCGCTCCCAGAAGCCCGGGGCAACATTAACCCGATCAAGCAGCCCGTGAGAGAGCGGCCAGAGCACCTGATTGCTGTAGCCGTAATAATACCCCTCAAGTGCAGGCTCATCGAGCGGGATGCGCCTGAGTTGATACTGAGGATCCGTCGGTGGAACACCGAGGACTCCCTCGTCGGCGGCGACAAAATCGGCGTCGCCGCTGCCCCAGGCGATCCACCAGCCGCCGGTCTCGCGCATGGTGGCGTCCACGGCGGCGGTAAGCCCACCGACCGGCTGATCAACCGTATCGGGCGAGCGATGGATGTACGGTTCGCGATTCGAGACGACGACGAGGGTTGGATCGTCGGGCGGCATTCTCAGACGTCTGCGTCGATCGGCATCGGAGACCGGTTGGTGTACTCAACGAGCGTGAAGGTATCGTACGCGGTCGTCTCAACCTGCTCCCAGCGTCGGCCGAGATAAGGAAACACGTGTGATCCGGTCGAAGTCTCGGGGATTTCGGAGACCAGCGCCCGGTCGGCGTATGGAAGAACCGTCGAGTACACGCCTTGGCCGCCGATAACGTAGCCGCGGTCATCGCGATCGGCCACGGCTGCAGCCGCCTCGGCAACCGACGTGACGTACGTGACGCGATCAGGCGTCACAGACGGTGGCGAGTTTGTGAGCACCACCGCGTGGGTGCCCTCAAGTCGGCCCATCTGGTCGAACGTTCGTCGACCGACGACGACGGGATGGCCACGCACGCGCTCGGTATACTGGGCATGATCCTCTGGATACGTCCACGGAATCTTCCCTGCGTTTTTGGGTATATTTTTTGGACA
>CAZFMU010000127.1:4397-5138 GCA_964520165.1 uncultured Salinarchaeum sp.
CGTTAGCTCGGAGATGTGTATAAGAGACAGGGATACGTCCACGGAATCGCCTCACCGTCGCCGATGACACCCGTCTCTGCGACGGCCACGACGAGAACCAACTCGACCATATCAGAAGACAGGGGCAGAGCGAAGAAGGTGTTACGCTCAGCTGATGCTAATCGCGTCGCTCTCCTCGTTGAGCGCGAGGTTCGCGGCGATTTCGGCGTTGCGCATGGCGTACTGGGCGGTCTCCTGCAGACTGACGAGCACCTCGCGGATCTGGAGGATATCGTCGTTGCTCATCTCCGGGAGGTCGGAAAGGATCTCCTGTTCGCAGTCCTGGATAGTCTGATAGTGTTGACGAGCCTCGTTGGTCATCGCGAAGTCGCGGTCGATGGTCGCCTCAATCGCGCGCTCGGAGAGATCATCGACATCGTCGGTGAACGACTTGATACGTGACATCGTTGCCGAATCGACCTCTAGCGTATGGTTGCTGGCCTC
Source organism: uncultured Salinarchaeum sp. (assembly GCA_964520165.1). Classification (GTDB taxonomy): domain Archaea; phylum Halobacteriota; class Halobacteria; order Halobacteriales; family Salinarchaeaceae; genus CAZFMU01. Next base: position 4,881 of record CAZFMU010000127.1, read on the forward strand.
AAGCGCGATTTCGGCGATATCCTCGGCGTCGTCGGCAATGAGTTCGAGGTTCTTGGCGATTGCCCGGTAGCCGATGAGCGGAAAGCCGGAGGTAAGCCCGATAGGCTGGGCGAGATTCGGATTCTGGTAGGCCGTGAAGATCAACCGGAGTACAAGCACGAAGATCTTGTTGGCCTGTCGCTCGCGGTTGAGTGCACGCTCGGCGAGATCGGGGTTCCCGTGGACGAGCGCCTTGATGCCCTCGCCGCGCATCGTCCG
>CAZFMU010000128.1:0-5129 GCA_964520165.1 uncultured Salinarchaeum sp.
ACTAGGACGGTCGGTTCACATACGTCGCCGCTGTTGAACCTCCCACTCATCGAACGACATCACCGAGTCGAAAGTATGACAGTCACGCTCAAGCGTCTCGGTGACGCTGATCGTCCGGTGTAGTGGCAATTGCTCGCTGTGGAACCAGGAGGTGATGAAGCAGGTGGAGGAACTGCCGGCCGTGGCGCCAGGCAACGCCTCGTGGCTTCTCAATATCGGCGGTCTCGATTGGAACGGTAGCAACCGCAGCGCCACGGGCATCGGCTTCAAGCACCAGGGTTCCACACGTGCAGGCGGTATCAAGTGTCAGCTGCTCGGCAAGGGGCTTGCGCATCGCTCGAAGTCCGGTGCCCGTATCCCGGACATCGACGCGCAGTCGCGCCAGCGTTGAGAGGAGCCACTCGGAGGGCCGGGGAATCTGGGCGCGTTCGCCTAACACGAGATCGGCACCGGCCTCGTGAATCGGTGCAATGACACGCGGGATGTCTTCCGGACGGTGTTCACCATCGGCGTCGAACGTGACGATGATCGGCGTGTCGATGGCCCGGAACCCCCGTTTGAGTGCCGCGATATAGCCGCGGTTTGTCGGGTGCTCAATCACGTCGGCGCCGGCGGCCCGGGCCTCGGCGGCGGTCTCGTCGGTCGAGCCATCATCAACGACACAGACTGGGTACGCATCACTGAGATCTTGTACCACAGGGCCGATCCGCCCGGCCTCGTTGTACGCCGGGATAAGAACGGTGGCGTGGGACATCGAATGAGGGTCAGACACACCAATCGAGTCGTGAGCGAACGCTAGTCGTCAGCGTTGCGGCGTTCGCTGAGTTTCTCCCAGATTTCGGTGCAGCCGGCGCCATCCTCGAGATCGTCGAGGTGCTCAGTATCGTCGTTCGCCATAGTTACTCAGTTTGTTAGTAACTACATTCACGGAGTGATATAAAACCACGGTGAGAGTGCATCACACGGCCATCGGCCGCTATTTTATACGCCGGGTCACAAACATCGCCGCATGGACGAGCGCGCCGCGATTGATCGGCTCTTTGAGGAACTCGGGTTGGGGGAGTACGAGCGCACTGCGCTTGAGGCCCTACTGACCCACGGCCGGACCACGGCTCCGAATCTCGTTGAGGCCACCGGGATTCCACAAGCCCGGATCTACGGAATCTTAGAGAACCTCGGGAACCGCGGGTTTATCGAAATCATCCCCGGACGACCAAAGGAGTACCAGCCGAAGGCTCCGGAGGCCATCCTCGAACGGGCCATCGAGAACCAGCGACAGGACTTTGAGGATTTTCAGGCGACAATCGACGAGGTCGGCGACGCCTTTCGATCGGCCTTCGAGTCGCAGTATCACGACGCCAGCGAGGACATCACTCCTGCCGAGGAGCTGTTTCACGTCGTCGATGTCGGCGAGCCGAGTGAGGCCGAAACGCGGACGATCTATCGGCATGCTGACGACCAGATCAATGTCCTGACAAAGAGCCTTGAGTATCTCGACGCCATCGAACCCGCTCTACGGGATGCGCTTGACCGTGGGGTCGACGTGCAGATGCTGTTTTTACACCCCCAGCATCTCTCGGCGGCGAACGCAACGACCCAGCGCGAGATCCGCGATCGAATGGCCGAGACGTTCCCAGCGGTCGAGCTGCGGTTTAGCGAGCGCCCGCTGCCCTGGCGGGGCACACTCGCCGACCCAAGCATGGAGTATGACTCGGGGGTGGCGATTTTACTGGTCGAGGAGACGGATGTGCCCCTCCATATGCGACAGGCGGCGGTGACCGAGAACGGCTCCTTTGTTGCTGGCCTGCGGCGGTACTTCGAGTTGATCTGGGAGTACGAAAGCGTCGTGGAGCCGGAGCCGACAGAGTAGTCCTGGTCAGTCGGCCGTATGCCGCTGGAGTAACTCGCGGATAGTGGCCTCGACCGTCCGGGTGGGTTCCCAGCCGAGCTGGCTCCGGGCGCGGCTCGTGTCGACGGTAAAGGTGTCCGTCAGCGTCTCGTCCTCACGGCGGGGGTTCTCGACCAGCTGGACATCGACGGCAAGGTCCGTTTCGGCGGCGGCGATTTCCTGGACCTGCTCGGCGACCGCTTGGACGCTTGGATCCTCGCCGCCAGCGATCTCGTAGGCCTCAACGCCGGTGTCGCCGGCGGCTAGCTGGTCGTGGAGGCGTTCGGCGCTACGCACGTAGGCGTCAGCGACATCCTTAACGTGGATGTAGTTGCGCGACTGGGTGCCTGGCTTGTAGACGGTCAAGGGCTCGCCGTCAAGGGCGCGCTGGATGAAGAAGTTGATGACGGTTGTCTTCGTGATTCGCTGGCCGTCGATGTAGTGATCGCCATAGAGGTTCGACTTCAAGAAGAGGTGCGCCGGAAACGCATCTTCGGCCAGCGTGCGGACGGTCTGTTCGCCAAGGCGTTTGGTCCGGCCATACCAGTTCAGCGGATCCCGGGGGTGATCAATCGTGATGGGGAAGGACTGGGGATCGCCGAGGGTGGCCATGCTGAAGGGGAACACCAAGCCGGCGCCGGTCTGCCGGCAGAACCAGGCGACGTTGCTCGTGCCCTGGACGTTGACCTCGTAGGCGAGATCGGGATTGTCCGCACAGTCATCAACGCCGCTGATGGCGGCTAAGTGCAACACCACGTCGGCGCCATCAAGCACGGTCGCGAGCCGGTCGCGATTGCGGATATCGACGTGCTGAATGGTGAGTTCGCCGACCTCGCGGATCTTTCCGAGATAGAAGTTATCGAGGCCGATGAGCTCCCACTCGGGGTGTTCCTGCTGGAGTTGGTGGACGACGCGGCTGCCGATGTAGCCGGCAGCGCCGGTGATGCCGATGGTGAATGGATCGTCAGTCATGGGTGTGGGGGCTGGGATGGTCGGATGCGGCGGTTTGAAAACGCTCGGCTAAGTCCTGAACGCCCGCACGGAGCGTATGGGTGGGGGCAAAGTCAGTCTCAGCAAGCCGGTCGAAGTTGACGTTGTAGGAGGGTCCGGGGTGTTCGTCCTCACGATAGGTGATGTCGATGTCGGCGCCGGTCTCCTCGCGGATGATCGTCGCAATCTCGCTGATCTGGTAGTTCTCGGCGTTCGCGCCGACGTTGTACCGCAACTGGGGCCACCGCTCGGGGTGAAGCGTGGCGTCGGCAAAGGCTCGGGCGGCATCCTGCACGTGAATGAAGGGCCGCCAGTTCGAGCCATCACCATAGACGGTCAGCGGCCGACCGGTCAGCGCGCGAAACACAAACGTGTTGACGACGAGGTTGAACCGGATACCCGGCGCCCAGCCATACACCGTGCTCATCCGCAGGGCCGTCGCGTCCCCGTCGAAGTCGGCAAGCAGGTCCTCGGCGGCGAGCTTGGACTCGGCGTAGGGATTGATTGGCTCTGGATCGACCGTCTCATCAACGTTCTCGTGGGGGGCCCGGCCGTAGATGTTACACGAGGAGGCCAGCGTCACGGTATCTACCCCGCACTTCTCAGCAGCAGTCAGGACGTTCTCGGTGCCCTCAAGATTGACCGCGAAGGTCTCCTCACGCCGGTCGTGCGTGCTGGCCGCGCCGGTGATAGCGGCGAGGTGGACGACCGCGTCGATGTCGCGCATGGCCGCCTCGATGGCGCCGTACTCGCGGACATCGCCCTCGCGAAACTGCACGCCATCGCCGAGCTGGGCGCCGATGAGGTTTGCCGGCGAGCCACCCCGTAACGAGTCGAAGACGACGACCGTGTCGGTCTCGGGGGCCTGCTGGAGACGGGGCACGAGGGCGCTGCCGATGTACCCACACCCACCGGTGACGAGGACGCGTCGGTCGGCGGTGGCGGTTGGTGGCATCTTACTCTTCGAGCACGTCCGGGAGGAACCGGTCCTCGTGGGTGGTGATGCGGTCGGCGTGGGGGGCCAGCGTGTCGATCATCTCCTCGACGGCCTCCTCGAAGGTCTGTGACTGCCCATCGATCAACTCGGCGTAGCGGGCGTTTTCAATTTCCATCTGGTGGGTTTCGTCCTCCTCACGCGGGTTCTCGAAGTGCTCGACAGGGGCGTCAAGCCCGTGCTCTTGGGCGACATCGGCGATGGTGTTGGCGACCTCGACGATGCTGATCGCCCGGGTGACCTGGTTGTAGACAACGTGGTCGTCGGGACGGTCATCAGGGTCAGCGAGCGCGAGGCGAGTAAGTCCCTCGACAGCGTCCTCAAGCGCGATGAACGGCTTGCGCTGTTCGCCCTTGCCGTAGACAGTAATGGGGTACTCGGCGATGGCCTGGGCGACAAAGCGGTGGGCAACAACGCCGAAGTAGTAATCAAAGTCAAAGCGGGTGGCGAGCCGCTCGTCAGCGGCGGTTTCGGGGGTTTCGGTGCCGTAGACGATGGCGGTGCGCACGTCAGAGATGGGAATGTCGAACTGGGTGTGTGCAAGCCGGAGGTTGGCGGCGTCGTGGCATTTGGTGAGGTGATACCACGAGCCGGCCATCGCGGGGAAGGGCACCTCGTCGCGCTCGCCCTGGTTCTCCATGACGGCGCCGCCTTCGGGGATCGGGAACTCGGGGGCGCCGTAGACGCCGGTGGTCGTGGTTTCGATGAAGTGGGTATCGGTCAGGTCGGTTTCCTTGAGGCCAAAGAGCAGGTTGCGGGTCGCCTGGAGGTTGTTGTGCTGGGTGTAGTTCGCGCGTTCGCCGTTGATCTGGGAGTAGGGCGCGGAGGGCTGGGCGGCGGCGTGGATGACCGTCTCGGGCTCGTGGACCTGAAGCAGTTCGGTGACGGCATCGCGATCCGTAAGGTCGCACTCGACAAAGGAGAGATTGTGCAGGTCATGGACCTCCTCGGCGGCGGCGAGACGCTCCTCCATCGACGCGACGGGCGTGGCGCTGATGCTGCCGATCTCTTCAACCCACTCGCGGCGGGCGAAATTATCAACGAGGACGATGCGGTCGTCGGTGCGCGAGGCGAGTCGCAGCGCGACGGGCCATCCGAGGTAGCCGTCGGCGCCGGTCAGTAGGATCGTCATAGTTACTCTAATTGTGAGTAACTCAGTTGTGTGGTAAATAGGTTTGGCTTTAGAGAGGACTTAACGATGGATTTTGGGAGTCGGTGGCGCTTCGATAGAGGAAGAGAAGGGACGTGTGAGGGTTT
>CAZFMU010000129.1:0-5118 GCA_964520165.1 uncultured Salinarchaeum sp.
CGGAGCTGGCGGGATACACCGGAGCCGACATCGAGGCGATTGTCCGGGACGCCTCGTTACGGGCCATTCGCGAGGCCGCGAAGACACACGGGGCGGCGACAGCGAACGAGCGGGCCGAGGAGATCGAGATTGGACGAGAGCACTTTGAGGCGGCCATTGAGGCGGTTGATCGGACCGTTGCGGTGGCCGACGCCGACTGATCAGGCACGCGATAGAATCTGTGTCTCGCCGGCCCGGACGGAATCGCCCGGATCAACGGCGATATCCTCCTCGTTGATCGTCGGCGGAAACAGCACGTCGACACGGCTCCCAAAGGAAATGTGGCCGATCCGCTCGCCACGCCGGAGTCGGTCGCCCGTGGACGCATAGGGGTGAATCCGGCGGGCGAAGACCCCGGCGATCAGACGAACCTCCCATTGATCTGTGGGTGTATCGAGTGTGAGATCCACCCGCTCGTTTCGGTCAGACTCCTTACTGAAGGCCGGCCGGTGGGCGCCGGGTGCGTGGGTGCGACTGGCCACCGTGGCATCAACGGGCGCTCGACAGACGTGGACATCGTCAACGTTCATGAACACGCCGAGACGGATCCGGTCGCCCTCGTTTCGGAGGACGCTGACGGTGCCGTCGGCAGGGGCCACAACGCCGGTCTCCGGCGGTGACCGGTCCGGATCACGATGAAACCACGCGATTCCGGCCGCCACCACGAGCGCGCCGAGCGCGCCAATCCGGGATACCACGGCGATCACCGGTGTGAGCACCACCGGGATGGCCACCAGTCGCCAAGTCCCACGCGCGAGTGACAGTCTAACCACACTCTCTTTCGCTCACCGGGATTGAAGTCTATGTCGGGTTCTGGCCGCGGGCTTCGACAATGGTAAGGACGCAGGCCGGCAACTCAGCAGCAATGACTGAGAGGGACGGGTCGTCCGATATGGTTTCCTCGGACGCTGTTGACCCGAATCCCGCCGTCGATGCACCGGCGCAAGGCGCTGGTTCGGTCACGCTAGTGGGGACTGCCCACGTCTCTACAGAGAGCGCCGACCGCGTGCAGACGGCTATCGAGGAGAATGGTCCGGATGTGGTCGCGGTCGAACTTGACGAAGCGCGGTACCGCCAGTTCCGGGGTGAGACTCCGGATGACATCGACCCGTCCGATCTGCTGGGCGGTAGCACGGTGTTTCAGTTTCTGGCCTACTGGATGCTGTCGTACGTCCAATCGCGTATGGGTGAACGCTTCGGTGTCGAGCCCGGTGCCGACATGAAGGCGGCCATCGAGGCCGCGGAAACGGGTGGGTACGGGCTCTCGTTGGTCGACCGGGACATCCAGACGACAGTCCAGCGGCTCTGGGCTCGGATGACGCTCCTTGAGAAGCTCAAACTCGTCGGCGGTCTCGGAGTTGGCGCAGCTGATTCACGAGTAATTGGCCTTTCGGTAGGTGTAACAATCGGGGTATTGCTCGGGGTCATCGGTGGGCTTGCGATCGCACCGCTGTTCGGTGTCGGTGGTCTGTTGACTCTCGGACTTGGGTCGGCGGCACTCGGTGTGATCGGTGGCCTTGGCGTCGGGGCGGCGGTCGGTCTTTTTGTTGGGGTAAGTCTGCTTCCGGGGGGTCATCTCCCGGCCCGAGCGATTGGCGGAGCCGGTCTCGGTGCCGGTGCCGGCGTGACCCTTGCCATGACTGGGGTGTCGCTTCCGTTGATTGGATCACCATCGTTCGTTGACCTCGGCACCGGTATCATGCGAGCCGTCGTCGGGGGTGGTCTCGGAACGGTGTTTGGTGGGGGGGTTGGCGGACTCCTGAGCGTCGCCTTCGCCCGACCCAAGACCGGCGAACCGATCACCGAGGACGACGTTGAGGCGCTCACCGACACGGATGTCGTAACGGCCCTGATCGAGGAGTTCCGGCAGTTCTCCCCTGGTGGAGCGGAGGCGCTGATTGACGAGCGAGACGCCTACATTGCCCACCAGTTGGTCGCGCTCCGTGAGGCGGGCTATGACGTGGTCGCGGTCGTCGGTGCCGGCCACCGAGACGGCATCGAGCGGTATCTTGAGGCGCCGGAGTCACTCCCGCCGCTTGACTCATTAACCGGTACGACCTCCGGACGACGCTTTTCGCTGTTTAAACTCCTGGGATACGCCATCATGTTCGGGTTTGTAGCGTTTTTCTTCCTGCTGGCGATGGCGGGCGTCCAGAACACGTTACTGTTGCGTCTGTTCGGCGCGTGGTTCCTCTTTAACGGCGTGTTCGCCTTTACCGCGGCACGGCTCGTCGGTGCAACGCTTCCAAGCGCGAGTGTCGGTGCCGCAATCGCCTGGCTCACAAGTATTAATCCGTTGCTGGCTCCCGGGTGGTTTGCCGGCTACGTTGAACTCCGTCAGCGCCCGGTTAATGTTGCCGACATCTCGCGGCTCAACGATCTGTTGAGCGATCAGACCCGGCCGGTGACCGAGGTTGTCAGCGATATGTTCGATGTGCCGCTGTTTCGGTTGATCGCTGTGGTGGCCATGACGAATATCGGAAGCCTCGTCGCGAGCGTGCTGTTTCCGTTTGTTGTACTCCCGTTCTTCTTCGAGGGTGTCACCGGTGTCAGACAGATCGGTAACATGATGCTTGAGGGAGCGGCCGAGAGTGCACAGACGCTGCAGGAACTCCTCTCGACGGTACTGGCTGTTGGGCCGTTCGTATGACCCTCACCGACCAGACCCGCCAGGTGCTCAGCTTTAGCCGGCGCGAGACGCGCGATCTTGCCGTTGCCTGGGCGGCGATGGCAGTCGCCTTCGCAATCTTCGTCGGCCGACCCGACCGGATCCTCGCGGACCTCTCTTTCGGTGCGTACCTCGTACTCGTGAGCGCGCTTACCGTTGGACCGGGATTTCTCTGTCACGAACTCGCTCACAAGTTCGTTGCTGTCCGTCTCGGCCGACGGGCCGCCTTCTACGCCGACTACCGGATGTTGGTAATCGCGATTCTTTCGGCTATCGCGGGATTCGTGGTTGCCGCTCCCGGTGCCGTCCGACACTACGGTCCTGCGAGTCCTCGAGAGAACGGACTCATCGCCGTTGCTGGTCCGATCACCAATCTCGTGCTGGTGGCGGTCTTCCTGCCGCTGGTACTCCTTGGCAGCGGCGGAATCCTTGATGAGATCGGGGGCTTTGGGGTTCTCATCAACGCGTTTCTCGCGGCGTTTAATATGGTGCCCTTCGGGCCGCTTGACGGGCGAAAAGTGCTTGCATGGGATCGCGGGCTCTTTGCCGGACTGCTGTTGGCTGGTGTTAGTCTGTCCATCTGGGCCTTCGTCTGGATTGGGTATCCGTTTTGAGCCTCACGAGCGACGCTCCCACATGGACGGAGCGATGCCGAGTCGAATCACGACCGGCCGATACAAGAAGAGGACGACAACCACGATCACGAGCTCGGGGAGAAACCCGAGGTCGCCGACGGTCGTGCGGACGACCCAGAGCACGCCGAACACGATGAGGATCATCGCGAGGTAGTGTGGGACGAGTTCGAGGATGCGATCGGTGTCCATGCCGTGTCTTTCCCTACGGGGGAGCAAAAACATACCGCGGAATCGCTTGAACGGACCACACCGCATATACGCTGTCCTCCACTAGCGCTACTATGGTCAGTGAGTGGCTCGGCGTTGGGCCGTTTGCGGGGCTCACGACAACACAGGCACGGCTGATCGTGACAGCCGTGGTGGTCGTGAGTACATTCGCCGTCTATCTCGGCATCCCGCAGGTCCTCCGTTGGGTCATCCGGTCGATCGGACGGGTCGCCCGGCGCGCCACCGACTCCTCGCTTCTTGAGTCGATCAGGTTTCCATTTCCGACAGTGGCGGCGATCTGGACTCTCCGGGCCGGCGTCACCGTGTTTGCCGGTGTCGTGCTTTTACTTACCTGGGGATACGAAGAGCAAGCCAGGCAGGCCTATACGCGTGTTGTCGGTGCGCTGCCCATTCTTGAGAGCATGGTCCTCTCAGTGGTCACGCTCCTTGGAGCGTGGATCCTTACGCGGATCATTCGCCAGCGGCTCTACGCCTACACCGATCAGATCGAACACATCACCCAACACCAGGAGGGGGTCGTCTTTCGGATCACACAGGTCTCGGTGTATCTCACGGCCTCAATCATTATCCTCTCTTACTGGCGGGTTGATCTCCAGGGACTCCTCGTCGGAGCTGGTTTCCTGGGGATTGTCTTTGGTATGGCGGCGCGCCAGACGCTCGGTTCGTTGATCGCGGGATTCGTCTTAATGTTTTCGCGACCCTTCGAGATCGGCGATTGGGTGCAGATTGGCGATGATCAGGGTATCGTCACCGCAATTACAATCGTCAATACCCACATCCGGAGCTTCAACGACGAGACGATTGTCATCCCGAATGATGTCGTCGGCAATCAGACCGTCCATAACATGACCGAGAGCGATCGCCTACGACTTGCTGTCGATGTGGGTGTGAGCTACGACACGGATCTTGAGCGGGCCCAGTCGCTGATTCTTGAGAGTCTTGACGAGGTTGATGAGATTCTCTCAATTCCCAAACCCAGTACCGTATTGAAGTCCTTCGGGGACTCCTCGGTAGTCATCGAGGCGCGCTTCTGGATTGAGCCGGCGACGGCCACCCAGCGCTGGAAGGCCCAGACGGCGGCAATTCGGACGATCAAGCAGACCTTCGACCGCGAGGGCATCGAGATCCCCTTCCCACAGCGGGATCTCAGCGGCAGTGTCGAGGGAGTCCGTGTGCAACCCGAGGGAGAGACCGAACGGGCGGGGCCTCCGTCGGACCCGAGTGCGTGATCCGCGACGCGCTTTTGTGAGTCCCCTGTGTATCATCGCCGTTGCCGACCGTCCGTGTTCGAGCCATGACCGACCGAAACGTCGACCTCGCACGACTGCGTGATAATGGATCGATCCAGTGTCAGGTATGTCCCCGACGGTGTGTGATCCCGCCGGGTGAACGCGGCGTCTGCGATGTCCGCGAACACCGCGACGGTGAGTTGGTGCTAGTGACCCACGGCCAAAGCGTCTCAGCAGCAGTCGACCCGATCGAAAAGAAGCCCCTGTTTCACTTCGCTCCGGGATCGGAGGTGCTCTCGGTGGCCACCCGCGGTTGTAA
>CAZFMU010000130.1:0-5082 GCA_964520165.1 uncultured Salinarchaeum sp.
GTGCGGTGGCCAGCCGGTCGGAGACGGCATGGCCGAGTGCTGATAGCTCCTCGGCTTCCGGGGTCGAGAGATCCTGCATGTGGGCGATATCGCCGCCGGCAATGAACGCCCGGTCGCCAGCGCCTCGAACAACGAGCACACGAGCATCGTCCTCAACGGCCGTGTCGATGGCCTCGCCGAGGGCCTCAAGTGTTGGCACGTCAAGCGCGTTGAGCTGGTCGGGCCGGTCGACGGTCAGCGTCGCAATGTCGTCGTCATATGCCAGGGTGACGGTTTCCCAATCCATACCCATACTCTGACGGCACCAGTGTTGTAAAGGTATGCCCCGCAAGCGGCCGGGCCCCGACAGCTATAAGCGCAGTATCAGCAAATGGTGTGGAAAATGCGACCGGACGGTTCCGCTCGGCAGGTGCAGTCGGTCGAGACGGCCTTCCAGATCCTCTCGGTGATTCAAGATTTCGGAGACATCACTCTCAGCGAACTCGCCGAGCGGACGGACATCGCCAAAAGCACGGTTCACAACCACCTTGCGACGCTCCATGCGATGGGCTATGTCGTCAAACGCGACGGACACTACCGGCTCGGTCTGCGGCTGTTGACTCACGGTGAGGCGGCCCGCGAGGCCAGACCCGAAAGGAACGCAATCGAGGGCCCACTTGAGGCGGCCGCCGACGCAATCGAGTTGCCAGTTTGGTGGATCACCGAGGAGGTCGGCCGAGGGATCTTTGCGGCGCGCGCCGGTCCCGACCTCGACACCGAGGAGTATGGCCGGGTCGGCAAGCGGTCGTATCTGCACGCCCACGCACCAGGCAAGGCCATCTTGGCGGCGCTCTCGGACGAGACGGTAGCGTGGATCATTGACGAACACGGCCTGCCAGCGTACACGACCGAGACCGTTACCGACGAAGCGACCTTGCGTGGTGAACTGGCTCAGATCCGTGAACAGGGCTACGCACACGCTAGTGGTGAGGCGGCAATCGGTGTCCAGTCAGTGGGCGTTGCCTTCGAAACCCCATCGGATCAGGTCCACGCTTTCGGCGTATTTGGGTACTCACATCACTTCAGCGGTGGGCGATCGGTCGATCGAGTCGTCAACGTGCTTGATGAACACCGACAGATGGTGACCGACCGTGTCTGAGGGCGGTCCGCCCGAGAAGACCGTTCCGGCCGCACTCCACAGCCAGGTCGCTACACGACCGAGAGCGACGTTTCTTGAGTGTGGGCCGACCACACTGAGCTACGAAGCCTTCGATACCCGATCAGACGCGCTTGCGGCGGCCCTCGCCGACCGTGGTGTTGGTCATGGGGATCACGTCTGTCTATATCTTTATAACTCGAGTACATACCTGCTCCTCTCGATGGCGCTTGCCAAACTGGGTGCGGTGATGGTCCCGATCGACACGCGCTTTACCGGCGAGAGCCTCGCAACGGTGTTCGATCAGGTTGACAGCCGTGCCGTCTTCGTTGACGACCGTACCCGGGATTCCTATGAATCCCTTGACCGATCACCAGGTGCCATGGAGTTCTTCGTCGGCGAGGATCCTCCAACGGGACGATACGAGCCATTTGATGCCCTCCAGACTCCATCCACGACGACACCGCCAACGGCGTCGGTCACCCCAACAGATCCGTTGTCGGTGATCTTCGTCCAGCCGACTCCCGGGGCCAGCCCGAAAGGTGTTGTCCTCCCACAGTATGCCTACGTCAACACCGGGTGGGAAGCCAGCGAACACCTCTTTGCGTTCGGACCCGAGGATCGGATTCTGACGAGTCTGCCGCTATATAGCGTCTTCACCTACCAGATCGGCGTTATGGGTGCGCTTACTGCAGGCGGGACGGTTGTCCTTCTTGAGGAGTTCATTCCGGAGGACTTCTGGCCGGCGACAATCGACGCGGAGGCGTCGGTATTTCTCTATCTGAGTCGGATGCTCGCCGTGCTCGATACGCCCTCACGCCGCGAGCGCTATGCCGACAATCCCGTCAGGCTGGCAATCGGTCATAGTCTCGGCTTTGGTGCGGATGAAACGCTCATCAAGGACTTTGAGGCCCACTTCGACGTGACGGTCCTAGAAGGCTATGGAACCACACAGGTCGCGACTATCGCGACGTACAACCGCGTTGATGACCGCCGGATTGGGACCGTCGGCAAGCCCGTCTCGCACGTCGCCATCGACATCGTCGACGAGGACGGCTGGTCGCTCCCTCGTGGTGAGACGGGCGAGATTGTCGTTCGACCGACCCGAAACAATACCATGATGCAAGGCTATCACGGCGACCCCGACGCGACTGTCGCCGACTGGCAAGACCAGTGGATCCACACCGGCGATAGCGGGTACATCGACGAAGATGGGTATCTCGTGTTCGTCGCGAGCGAGGAAAACTCAATCTACCGAGGCCGGGTGGCCAGCCGTATTTCGGCCCTCGAAATTGAGGAGGTCATCAACACCCACCCGGCAGTCGACACATCAGTCGTCGTTGGTGTCTCAACAGACGCCGGGCCCGAGGAGATCGCCGCTGTCATCGTCCCGACAGCGGATCTGACTCCGATCGAGGTCTACCGACACTGCGAGGAACGACTCCCATACGTGAAGACCCCGCGGTATATCGCCATCCGAGAGACGCTCCCGCGAACGCCGACCGGTAAGGTTCGCCATCGGACGCTTGCGGATATCGATACCGATGAGTTGTGGGACCGAAGCGATGGCTACGAGTTCAGTCGGTAGCACTGTCGGGACGTTTCTTCGCGAGCACCGTCCGATCAAACGAACAGACTAGCGGATCGGCCTCGTCGGTGACTTTGAACACCTCAACATGCATTGTAACAATGCCTCGCTCGCCGTCGCTGGTTTCCCGGGTGTGGGTGACCGTCGACTGGACACGGATCGTGTCGCCGTGAAATACCGGTTCTGGGTGTTCGACGTTGTCATAGGATAGGTTCGCGACGATCGTTCCATCGGTCGTCTCCGGGATCGTCAACCCGACAGCGAGACTCATCGTATACAGGCCGTTGACCAGGGGACGCTCGAATTCGGTGTCCGCGGCGAAGGCATGATCCAGATGCAACGGCTGCTGGTTCATCGTCAGATCGCAGAACCGCTGGTTGTCGCTCTCGGTGATAGTTCGACGCTTGTCGTGTTCGATCGTCTCGCCCTCGGTGAACTCCTCGAAGTACTTCCCCGTCATCGTACTCACAGAATGGTCCCGTGCTTCTTGTCAGGACGGTCCTTTTCGACGGTACTGTAAAAGCTGAACCGGGCATCAAGTTCGTCTCGGAGATCTGACGGCGGGACGATCTCGTCGATAACCACCTCGCTGGCCATCCGATGGACATCGATGTCCTCGCGGTACTCCTCGCGGAGCTCGGCCTCGCGTTCCTGTCGGCGCTCAGGGTCATCAATCTCCGCGAGCTTTTTGGCGTAGACCGCATTGATTGCCGCTTCCGGACCCATGATCGCGATTTCGCCACTGGGGAGTGCAATCGTCGACTCGGGGTCGTACGCCGGCCCGGACATCGCGTAGATCCCCGCGCCGTAGGCCTTTCGGACGATGACGGACTGTTTGGGAACCGTCGCCGACGAGGTCGCGTAAATCATTTTCTTGCCCGCCTCAAGGATGCCCTCCTGTTCGACCTCCGAGCCAGCCATGAACCCGGGCGTATCACACAGATACAACAGCGGGATGTTGTACGCATCGCACGTCCAGATGAACTCTGCTGCCTTTCGAGCGGCATCCGGGAAGATCGCCCCGGCCCGCTCGGCCGGCTGGTTGGCGATGATTCCGATCGGCCGACCATCGATCCGTCCAAACGCGGTGATGATCTCCGGGCCATAGGCGGGCTGGAGTTCCAACAGCGAGTCCGCATCGACCACCCGCTTGAGCAGGTCGTGCATGTCATAGCCGCGATTGGGGTCCTCCGGGATGAGCCCGTCAATCTCGGTTGGGGGGTACTCCGGGGCGCATCCCGCCGTCTGAGGTGGCGTTTCGTCGCTGTTATCGGGGAGATACGACAGCAATTTGGCGGCCAGCGCGCGGGCATGCTCCTCGTCGTCGGCGATGAGGTCTGCGCTGCCGGACTGCGTGGTGTGGACCTCGGGCCCACCCAGTTCCTCAAGTGTGATCTCCTCGCCGGTGACCATCTCGACCATCCGCGGACTGGCGATCGCCATTGCACTCATTCCTTCGACCATGATGGTGAAGTCGGCAAAGACAGGCGTATAGGCCGCGCCGGCGATACAGGGCCCATAGAGCACGCAGATCTGTGGCACCCGCCCGGAGAGCATCGAGTGGTTGTAGTAGTACTTGCCGATGCCCTCGCGGTTGGCGAAGAAGCCAGTCTGCTGGTCGATGCGACCGCCGGAGGAGTCCATGAGGTACAACACCGGTCGACCGGTATCGAGCGCCCGCTGTTGCATTCGCAGGAACTTCTCGACCCCCTTCTCGGCCATACTTCCACGTTTGACCGTATAGTCGTTGGCCATGAAGTGCAGATCGCGTCCCTCGAACTCCGCGGCACCGGTGATGAGTCCATCGGCCGGAAGCTGGTCCTCAGCATCGAATGCGGCAAACTTGCCGTCCTCAAAATGAAAGTCATCGCCAAACCACAGATCAAGTCGGTCGCGGACGAAATGCTTGCCCTCCTCGGAGAGCTGCTCCTTGTACCGCTGTGGTCCGCCCGATTCGATCTCAGCAATCTCCTCGCGGAGCGCCTCCTCGCGGGCGGTCGGCCCGAGGTCATCGTTCGTCTCGGGCGGGCTTTCGGGGTTGGGGCGCGCCTGAGCGATTGGCGTCGCGTCGTCGCCAAGGACCTTGACGGACTCCTCAAACTCCGTCGCGAAGGCCTCGGCAATTGCCTGTGCTTGTGTCTCGGTGACCGATTGATTCACCTGGAGTTTCATGTGTGAGTACACTGATGGTGGGAAGATGCGTGGTGTCTAGCCCGGGGCTCCGGGTCGTGACAGTGACACACGCTGGCAGTCACCAGGCAACGGAATAACTGTTATGGTCCGCCTGGATCACTCGGAGGGCCCCAGCGCCTCAAGTGCCTCGGGGTTCTCGATACTGGAGCGGTCGCCAGGATCCTCA